>CAZELC010000022.1:0-16196 GCA_964512865.1 uncultured Bacteroidales bacterium | reverse complement strand
TCCAGTAATATTATACCATCATCAGTATAATATTTCCACAAACCCTGTTTTCTGCCGAGCGCATCTCTTTTATTCTTCCATTTATCACTTCTCGGTGCATTCTCAGGTCTGATTTCAATCATTTCATAATTGTCGATATTATTTGTACCGTTATTACCTTTTTTTGAGTCTTTTTGTGAAAAGGAGACCGAAATGCCGGAAACCAGCATCAGAATTGTGAGAATGAATATGTGTAAACACTTTAACATGCAGACCTTTTCTAATTAAAAACCAATATCAAATATACTAAGTTATGTACCTTTATACAAGTTTTTTAGAGAAAAGTTCCGGTTTTATTAAAGTTTTTTTACTTCTTCAAATAATTTAGCTTTGTTAACAGGAACAACGCCGGGTTCTTCACAAACCAATCCTCCTGCAAGATTTGATATTGCTGCAGTTTCTACAGGGTCAAGTCCTGAAGCCAGACATACGGCTGCCACCGAAATGACGGTATCACCGGCTCCTGAAACATCTGCAATATTTCTTATATGAGCAGGAATGAGTTTGCTTATTATTTTCCCGTTATTTTTATGACAAACAAATATGCCTGATTCCGAAAGTGTTACCATTAGGATTGTGCATTTGCCTTCATTTATAAACTTTTCACATGTCTTGCTAAACGACTTTATATCCTTTAATGAAAGTTCAGATTTTAAACCATCTTTAAGCTCTTTAAAATTCGGTTTAAATAATTTGACATCTTTATAATTGCTGAAATTCTTCTTTTTGGGATCGACAATAATAAGGATATTTTTTTTCGATGCGAGTTCAGTTACTTTCGAAATAAGCTCATTTGTAATAACACCTTTGTCGTAGTCCTGAAAAATAATGGCTGCAATTTTCTTTTTATTAATAATTGCCTTTATTTTACCGGCAAGCTGTTCTGTTTCTTTAGTGCTTAAATCGCAGGTTGTTTCTTCGTCAACTCTGAGCATTTGCATATTGTTGCCAACAATACGGAATTTTGTTGTTGTAACTCTTTTCGAACTACCTAAAATACCTTCTTTACTTAAACCAGCATTCTCAATAAGCTTATAAAAATCATTTGCTTTGGCATCTTTACCAATCACAGAGCACATTATTGGATTAGCTCCCAGCGATTTAACATTCATGGCAACATTTGCAGCACCGCCGAACCTGTTTTCTCTTCTGTAGACATTAACAACCGGTACCGGCGCCTCCGGCGATATTCTGTCAACTTTTCCCCAAAGATATGAATCAACCATAACATCACCTATTATAAGAATGTTAAGATCATTAAAATTGTCAAATGCTTTTTTTATTTTTTTTATATCCATTGCCATGATTTATTTTTGCCTATTCTTCTTCAGGTTCTTTAATGTTATTATTCAGAAAACATTTAGTTATCTTGTTATTAGTAAGATAATAGTATCTCGAATCAGCTATTTTACTGTTTTTCCCGAAAAGGAAAACAATATTTTTTTGTTTATTTTCTTTTTCATTAATGTTAAGCAGGCAACTATCCAAAACTTCTCTTTCTTCATTAAGCATAAACAGTTTAAGAGTATCTGAATAAATTCCTTTGAAATCCATATTCAGTATTATTCCCGAAGGGTCATCTTTTTGGTTTTTTTTGTTGGAAATTGAATTAACAACAACACCATTGTCCGCAACAGATTTTTCCATAAATACTTTTACATAAACCAAATTGTTTTTCTGGTCGGTAATAAATCCTTTGGCCGATATAATAAAATTGATCTTCTTAATAATTAAAGATTCTTCTTTTTTGTTATTTTCATCAGAAGAGCTCCTGCTTTTGAAAACTATGGTGAATGAGTTTTCACCATTATCATTTTGATTGAATTTTATGTCTTTAACAATTTCGATATTTCCTTTTCTGATGACCTCATCATTGAACTTCTTCCCTAATCTGAATAAAAACATGAATATTAATACAGCGCAAACAATAAATGATATTATCATTCCAATAATTGCAGGAATATAATGTTTTTTGCTTTTTAAGATAATGCCGATAATAAGAAATGTAATACCTGCAATAAAAACAAGCGCTGATAAGATGAAAATAAATGCCATATATAATAATTGTATTGTAACTCTGTTTTCGAGAAAATATTTTCAGCCAAGCTAAAAAATCAATACATTATTTAAGTTCTGAAAGTGCTTTTTTTATTCTGGATGCTGCTTCAATAATAAGTTCTTTCGATGTAGCATAAGAAAACCTGATACAATTAGGATTTCCAAAAGCAATTCCCGGTACAAGAGCAACATGAGCTTTGTTCAAAAGATACATTGACATGTCAGAACAATCTTTCACTAAAGTAGTTCCGTCTGTTTTACCATAATAATCAACAATATTAATAAACAGATAGAATGCACCATCAGGAACATTGACTTTAATTCCGGGTATTTCCTTCATTAAACTGATTAACAAATCTCTTCTTTCCCTGAAAGCTTTTTTCATATTTTGTAGTTCAGGGCAATCGCTTGGATTTGAGCTTATAGCTTTAATTGAAGCACGCATTGCAATAGAACTTGGCGCAGATGTAATTTGTCCCTGAAGTTTATCACAGGCTTTAGCCAAAAATTTAGGTGCAGCCATATATCCTATTCGCCAACCAGGCATTGCAAATGCTTTTGAAACGCCGTTTACAACGATAACCTGTTCTTTTATTTCAGCAAACTGAGCGATAGATTCATGTTTTCCTATGAAATTAATGTGTTCATAAATCTCATCTGAAATGATGAAAATATGCTTGTTACGTGCAAAGATATCAGCGAATGCTTTGAGTTCTTCTTTTGAATATACTGTTCCTGTAGGGTTACACGGACTACTATAAATAAAAAGTTTTGTTTTTGGAGTAATAGCTTGCTCAAGCTGGGCAGGAGTAATCTTAAAATTACTATCGATAGTTGCTGAAATTGTTACCATTTTTCCTTCAGCAAGTTTAATAATTTCTTTATATGATACCCAGTATGGTGCAGGAACGATAACTTCATCGCCCGGATTTACCAGACTTAGAACAACATTGGCAATTGATTGTTTTGCTCCGTTAGAAACAACAATCTGATCGGGAGTAAACTCAAGATCGTTATCTCTTTTTAGTTTTTTGCAAATTGCTTCGCGTAGGTCAAGGTATCCTGAAACCGGAGCATAATGCGAGTAATTATCATTTATGCCTTCTATTCCGGCCTGCTTAATGGGTTCAGGAGTGTCAAAATCCGGTTCGCCAATACTAAGGTTAATTACATCGAAGCCCTGTGCTTTAAGTTCGCGGCTTTTTTGAGTCATGGCAAGAGTTTCTGATTCAGAAAGATTTTGTAACCTGTCGGATAAAAAATTCATGATAAAAGTCTTTTAGTGATAATAATTTATTTAAAATAAAGTGATTAAAAATTTACTCAAAAATAATAATTAAAAAAATACCTTCTTCAAAAAAAGTAGTTTTTTTGGAAATTATAATTATTGACACCGATTTGAATTTTATCGAAATTAAATTTTAAATGTTGAGGTAAGTCATATAAAAAATGCGAATATCAATCGTGGTGTTTACTAAAATTTCTTTACTTTGCATTTACAAATTTAAATTTAAAGTTATGGATGAATTTCTCGATATTTTAAAATATATTCTGCCGGCAGGAGTTGTATTTGCTACAGCTTACTATCTTATTAAGGTTATGCTTGATAATGAGAGTCGTAAAAGGTTAATGGAGATAAAACTGAAGAATCAGACAACTGTAACTCCTGTGCGACTGCAGGCTTATGAAAGGATTGTTTTATTTTTAGAAAGAATATCCCCGAATAATCTTATTTTCAGGGTTTTTGATCCTGAATTCTCTTCTGCCCAGTTTCAGGCTATACTTACACAAGCAATAAGAGATGAATATGAGCATAATTTATCACAGCAGTTATACATATCATCACCTGCCTGGGAAATTGTGAAAAATGCAAAAGAGGAAATGATAAAAATGATAAATGTGGCAGCTGTTGAACTTAGCTCTGAAGCTAATGCAACTGAACTCAGCGGTAAAATCTTTGCCATGTCTTCTGAAATAAATCAATTGCCCGTTAACAAGGCAATTGAAGTATTGAAAAACGAAGTAAGACAGTTATTCTAAATTAAGGGAAAATTACTTTGTGATAATTACTTTGTCAGTCTTTATTACTTTATTATCGCTGATAACTCTGTAAGTATAAACTCCTGTTGAAAATCCGCATGTGATTACGGTAATTCTTGAATTATCAGAGTTGATTTTTTCAGAGCTTACTTTTTCGCCTGCCTGGTTAAAAAGTTCGAAATTTACATTGCCTGAAATCTGAACATTTCCAAAATCAACATTAAGGAAGTTAACAGCAGGATTAGGATAAACTCTCATTTCTGATGAAATTGCATTTTGGCTTTCAATTCCTGTTGTTGCCATCTGAATTCCGTCAACTCTTGCAATACTGTTCAGGTTATTGTTTGTGTTTTGAATGTCAATAGTTCCTGCAATATAGAGATTACCATTAAGTTCAAACATTTTATTAATTGTAGAAGAGTTAAGGTTGAATGAGGAAAGGTTTGAACCATCAAAACCAACAAATGAATTTGCGTAAAAACTCTGTGTTGAGTTAACACTTATATTTGAAAAACTTCCTGCAATGAATAAATTGTTTTTGAATACTATCATGTCATTAACACTCTGGTTCTGGTAATCAAGGTAGTTAACCCAGTTATTTCCGTCAAATCTGTCTAATTTGCTGATGAAACTTGTCGCAAAAACCTTGTTGTCATAAGCTGCAAGTGCATTGGAGTAATAATCATAATCGAGTTCCTGACCTATTGCAGTCCATGCATTGTTATTATCTATTTTTGCAATATTGTTCAGTACAACTGATTCAGAATAATTGAATTTTCCGGCAATCAAAAGACCGTAATTCTTATCTGTATATAATTTATTAACTCTTGTAGAGATGCTGCAACCGTTGTTATAAATGTAGTTTCCAAAATTTTTGAATTCGTTTCCGTCAAGATATACAACAGGGTGATAAGGCATATTAACATTATCAATGTTTAATGGACCGCCTGCAATAATAAGCTTTCCGTTATATAATTTAATATCGTTAACTGTGGCAGTTAAATTATCTGATAAATTGCCTTTTAATCCGTTGTGGAAATTATGCCAGTTGTTTCCTGCAATATTATAAGCAATTATTCCGTCAGTATTTGCAATATTGAATAAATTCTTGAACTGTCCGCCTACTAAAATTTCGCCCTGATAGAACTTAATAACATTAAGAGTAAAAGAATTGCTTACGTTAAAAGTAACAACATCAGAAATTGTTGTTCCATCAAATTTCTTAATACTGTAAATTCTGGTTGAATCGTTGAGGTCACCGTTAAGGTATAGAATATATGCGAAAGAATTGTCACAATCAACACTTACCGGGAAACTTAACTGATTATCAAAAGGAACAACAGGAACAACTGTCTGTGCAATAGCAAACTTAACTGTGATTGCGAGGATGGCTGATATTATGATTAACTTTTTCATGTGGCTGTGTGTTTAATTTGATACAAAGTTAAATAGAGCCGAATCGCATAAAAAGCGGCAACTCATAGGTGCCGTCTTTTGGGAGTTAAGTGCAGCATTTTATTGAGTATTTGCACCCGGTGTTTTTATCGTCTGAAAAGCCTGTTTCTGTAAGCACAAAGGTAAATAAATTTTCTTTAAAAACAAGTCAAAAAACCTATGTTTTTTTTAGTTGATTTTGCAATGCTAACATTATCAGCTTTTTATAATTTAACCAAATAGGTACTTTTACCTACATGTAATAACGAAATTTTTTAACAAGTATTCTTAACAGCTTCTGAAATTCCTTTAAATCATGAGCAAATAATTGTATTTTTGCGGTCTAAAACTTACCAATGCTAAAAAGAATAAAAAGCAATAAAGCTTATGATGTTCTGAAGATACCGGATTTCAGAAATTTTCTGTTAGCCAGGTTTTTTATGACTTTTGCAATACAAATGCAATCTGTAATTGTCGGATGGCAGGTATATGAATTTACAAAAGATCCATTTTCATTAGGTCTGATAGGATTAGCCGAAGCAATACCGTTTATTTCTGTTGCTCTTTTTGGTGGTCATGTTGCTGATTTAATTTCCAGAAAGAAGATTATTTTAATCTCTTCAGCATGTTATCTGGTCTGTGCGTCAGCCTTGCTGGCTTTTGGCCTTAATACTTCATTTTTTTATCCGGTGGTAGGGATTTTACCGGTATATCTCATAATTTTTATAACAGGTATTTCGCGTGGTTTCTTTTTTCCTGCGCAGACAGCTTTTATGGCTCAACTTGTTCCGAGAGAGCTTTATCCAAATTCTTCGACATGGAACAGCTTGTTATGGCATATTGCTGCTGTTTCCGGTCCTGCAACAGGCGGGCTTTTATATGGTTTTTTGGGAATGAATATAGCATATTCTTTCGTTTTAACCTTTGTTATAATTGCTTTGTTTTTGTTTTTCAGAGTCAGGTCAAAGCCAATTGTTAAAAAAAGCACCGCAGAGTCTTTATTTCAAAGCCTTTCAGCAGGAATTAAGTTTGTTTTTAAAAATCAGATAATTTTTGGAGCGCTTGCATTGGATATGTTTGCAGTGCTTTTTGGCGGAGCTGTTGCAATGCTGCCGGTTTTTGCTGATCAGGTTTTCCACACCGGACCACAGGGGCTTGGCTTTTTACGTGCAGCACCTTTTTTTGGTTCAGTAATAATGTCGTTGTTGCTGGCTTATAATCCGCCTGTTGTCAATTCCGGGAAAAAACTCTTTATTGCTGTTTCAGGATTTGGCATTTGTATTATTTTGTTTGCCCTTACAACAAATTTTTATTTAGCGCTCTTCTTGCTTTTATTAAGCGGGATGTTTGATAATATCAGCGTTGTAATAAGGTCAACAATCATTCAGCTTTTTACGCCTGATGAAATGAGAGGACGAGTTGCGTCAGTAAATAGCATTTTTATCGGTTCATCAAACGAAATAGGTTCATTTGAATCAGGTCTGGCTGCACGTATTATGGGACTTGTTCCTTCGGTTGTTTTTGGCGGTGCCATGACACTTATTACTGTTGCATCAGCATTTAAACTTGCTCCTAAACTGAGAAGAATGAATTTGAAAGACGAATTTTCGAAAAAATAAATCTAAAAATAATAAACGTTGGAAATACTGGAAAATAAATTCACTATGATAGCCAAGACAATTGCCGGTCTTGAGGAAGTTCTGCTTAAAGAGATCATTGACCTTGGCGGTGAAGAAACGAAAATTCTTAAAAGAGCTGTCAGCTTTACAGGAGATAAAAACCTTCTTTATAAAATAAATTACTGGTGTCGTACAGCATTAAGGGTTATAATTCCTGTTTCTGTTTTTGAAGTTAATGATAACGATGACCTTTATAAAGGAGTTTATGAAATTGAGTGGGAAAAAATTATTGATAAGAGTAAAACTATTGCTGTTGATGCAGTTGTGAACGATTGCTTTTTTACTCATTCACATTTTGTTGCTTTAAAATCAAAAGATGCTATTGTAGACAGATACAGAAATATATTTGGCAGACGTCCGTCAGTAAACACGGAAATGCCTGACCTCAGAATAAATATTCATATTTATAAAACAGAATGTACTGTTTCACTTGATTCATCAGGAGGTTCACTTCACAGAAGAGGTTATCGAATGCATACCTGTGAGGCTCCAATTAGTGAAGTTCTTGCAGCCGGAATGATTCTGTTAAGTAAATGGGGCAGAGACTGTAATTTTTTTGACCCAATGTGTGGTTCGGGTACAATTCTTACAGAAGCGGCATTGATTGCAGGAAATATACCGCCGGGAAGTTACAAAGCTGATTTTGGCTTTCAGAAATGGGCAAATTATGATGAAAAAATTTGGAAAAATATTCTTAATGAAGCAGTTGATTTACAACATGATTTTAATTATGGCATATTTGGATCTGATATCTCTGAAAAAGCAATAGGTATTGCAAACAGAAATATCAGAAATGCAAAATTGCATAAAGATATAGAAGTTAAAGTTGCTGCCTTTGAAGATATTGATTTTCCTGATGAAAAAGGGATAATAATTACAAATCCTCCTTACGGTGAGCGTATTAAAACCAGAGATATTGTTGAACTCTACTCATCATTTGGCGATATGCTCAAAGCAAAATGTGCAGGTTATGATGCATGGATGATAAGTTCAGATTTTTATGCATTGAAAAAAGTAGGTTTGAAACCTTCTGAAAAACATGACCTAAATAATGGCCAACTTGAATGTAAATATGTAAAATTCAGTATTTACAAAGGCTCGAAAAAAGGAAAATACATGAATAATCAATAATTTACCCGCTTTGATTTTGGTAGCCTGAGTCTCACTTTTTTCTTAATAGAAATTTTCTCTTTATAAAATCTTTATACAGGTAGTTAATTATTTAATAATTGCTTTATATCTTCTTTTTGAAATTTGCCACGTGTTTTGAAAATGGCAAAATGAACAAACCTAAATACAAACCTGTATATTCTACCTTTAAGAAGTTAATAATAGGAAAATCCAGAAACCTTAATGATGAGAAAATATTTCACCGATTAACTCTTGTTGCTTTTTTTGCTTGGATTGGTTTAGGCTCTGATGGTATATCATCCTCATGCTACGGTCCGGAAGAAGCTTACAGAACATTGGGCACTTATCCTCATTTGTCAATCTTTGTCGGAATAGCAATACTTATTACAATTGCTATTATCAGCTCCAGCTATTCGCAAATTATTAGACTTTTCCCTTCCGGTGGCGGCGGTTATAAAGTGGCTACAAAACTGCTTTCTTCAGAAATCGGGATGATATCCGGATGCTCATTGCTGGTTGATTATATTTTAACAATATCAATATCTGTTTCCAGCGGTGCAGATGCACTTTTCAGCTTAATGCCTTCGGGTTTTTTAAATTTCAAAATGGTTTTTATCGTTTTTGGCATACTTGTACTTTTAATTTTAAATCTAAGAGGTGTTAAAGAATCTGTGTTTTCATTAATGCCGATTTTTATTTTGTTTGTTCTGACTCATGCTTTTTTAATATTATATTCCTTAATAGGAAATATAGACCAAATCCCTGTTGTTTTTGAAAAGTCATCTCAGGATTTTTATTCTGCAAGCAGCACCTTAGGAACTTTGGGAGTTTTAGCACTAATATTAAAATCATTTAGTATGGGTGCCGGAACTTTTACAGGAATGGAAGCCGTAAGCAATTCAATACCTATACTAAAGGAACCTAAAATGAAAACCGGTTTGATTACCATGCGATATATGGCATTCTCACTTGGGATAACGGTAGTCGGGTTATTTTTTGCTTATTCTCTGTTCGAAGTACAACCCGGTATTACAAAAACCTTAAATGCAGTCCTTCTGGAAAGTTTTACCTCCGGATGGAGCCATGGATGGGGAATCGCTTTTGTATCAATAACTCTTTTTTCAGAGGCGGCATTGCTTTTTATTGCCGCTCAAACAGGATTTCTTGACGGACCAAGAGTAATAAGTTCAATGGCTCAGGATAAATGGTTTCCGACAAGATTTACGGTTTTAAGCGATAGACTCGTCACTCAGAATGGAATACTGTTCATGGGAATAATGGCAGTTATTATTGTCCTTCTTACCAGAGGTTCAGTAAGAATTTTAGTTGTATTGTACAGTATAAACGTTTTTATAACTTTTGCACTGTCTCAGGCCGGAATGGTAAGGCACTGGTATCTTGAAAGGAGAAAGGGAAAAGGATGGTTCAGAAAACTTATGGTAAACGGAATTGGCCTTATAGTAACCTTATTTATTCTAATCTCGGTAGTTACAATCAAATTTTCTGAAGGAGGATGGGTTACATTAATAATAACTTCTTCACTGATATTGGCAGTAAGCTGGATTAAAAAGCATTATACTTTTTCCGATAAATTAATTTCCAGAATGGACCGGCGAATGTTTCATGTTGTGGATGAATTTTATAAGCAATATGAAAGTAATATTATTAATCACCCTGATTATAAAGAGGATTCTAAAACAGCCGTAATTTGCGTGAGCGGATATAATGGATTGGGAATCAGCACATTTATTAAGATTAAAAATGAGTTCAAGGAGTTTAAAAACATAGTATTTCTTGAAGTTGGAATTGTTGATTCAGGGAATTTTAAAGGCTTTTCTGAGCTTGATAACCTTGAATCAAATGTGAAACAGAATTTGGAGAAATACAAAAAGCTCGCTGAGTTTTTTGGTTATTATACCGAATGCTGTTACTCGGTCGGAACTGATGTGGCTGATGAAATAAAAGAGTTATCAAAGAAAATAGTAAATAAATACCATAATTGCGTCTTTTTTATCGGACAGTTTATTATTCCTAAAGCGACTGCTTTTCAAAGGCTTCTACACAATCAAACCCAGCTTGCAATCCACAACCGATTGTCGCACAAAGGCTATATTATGGTTATGGTACCAATTAAAAGTCATGAACATGTCTGAAAAAACAACTGGGAAAAAAATGTTTCAAAAATCTTTCATTAGTAGAGTTTTACTTAATGCTCTTCGCCGGTTTAACCCTTTGGTACAAATAGCATTTCCCGTGCTGTTTGTCTTTTATGTAGGAGCAATAGTGCTAACATTCATATTTGTAGTTATTTGGCTGAAACAAGGATTTGATAATATTGCATTTGAAGCGATGATTACAATATGGATAATTGTTTTACTTACAAATTTCTTCGAGGCTTTGTTTGAGGTTTATGAAGAAGACAGAAAAAAAAGTTAACCTGTTTAATGCTTTTTTTTATAAAGTAATTACATTTGTTTGTAATTGGTTTGTGCTTTCTTAGCAATTCAGGTTATCTTATGATAAAAAGAATAAACAATATTTATAATAACTATATTCTTTTTAGTTCTCCTATAAAGCAGTATATAATTTCTTTTTCTGCTATTGTAATCACTTCTTTATTTTGTTTTCCTTTTAAAGAAGCAATAGGTTATCAAACTGTCGGGCTGATATTTTTAATGACTGTCGCATTATTATCGTTGTTAATTGGCAGAGGACCAGTTCTTTTTGCTGCTTTGTTGAATTTCATTATTTGGAATTATTTTTTTATACCGCCATTATTTACATTTCATGTTTATAATCTCCATGATATTATTACCCTTTTTGCAAATCTTATTATTGCAGTGGTTACAGGAGTTTTTATTACAAGAATCCGCAATAACCAAAATCAGATAAAAAAAAGTCAGGAAAGTATTTCAATTCTTAACTCTTTGCTTGAATCACTAAATAATGCTAATTCTATTAAAGATGTTGTAAAAAAAGCCAGAGAAGAACTTATTAAGCATTTTGATTCGGATGCTGTTATTATATTAAAGGAAAAAGAAAATATGGAATTGTCAAAAAAGATTTTTGGTAATACAACCTTGTTAAATGAAGATGAGTTTGTCAACGCAAAAAAATCATTTGATGAACAAAAACCGGTTGTTTCAAGACTTCATTTTTTCCCTTTGACAACAAATCATGGAGTTATTGGAGTTATCGGAATTGGCGGCAATTTAGATATTTTTTCTGACCCTGATAAAATGGCTTTGCTTAAATCGGTTACTTCTCAAATAACTTCAGCACTCGTTCGCGAAATTAATATCGACATTGCTAAAGAAAAACAAATTTATCTTGAGTCACAAAAATTGTTTCAAACTGTGCTGAACAGTGTTTCTCATGAATTAAGAACTCCTGTTGCAATTATTGCAGCTGCAGTATCAAATCTGAGCAATGAAATAACATCAGCCAATAAAGAAGCTCGTGATCAGATTTGTAGCGAGTTAAATCTTTCAGCTTCAAGGTTAAATGTGTTAATTGAAAATATTCTTGACATGTCGAAAATAGAATCGGGATATCTGACACTTAACTATCAATACACCGACATCGGCGATCTTACGGGAATTGTACTGAATGAGCTTAAATCAGAAATCACGGAACATAAAATAAATATTAATATAGAGGAAAATCTTCCCTTGGTTATGATTGATGTAAACTGGCTTAGACAGGCAATTATTAATGTTATTCATAATTCGTTGATCTATTCTCCAAAAAACAGTGAAATTAATATAAGAGCATTTTTAGATGACTCTAAATTTGTTAATATTGAATTGTCAGATCAGGGAAGCGGAGTTCCGGAAAGCTCACTTCAGCATTTGTTTGAAAAGTTTTACCGTGTTCAAGGCTCAAAAACCGGAGGCATCGGCCTTGGTCTTACAATTACAAAAGCCATTGTTGAAGCTCATAATGGTGAAATATCGGCAAATAATGGTAAGAACGGTGGACTTGTAATTAAAATAAGATTAAAAACAGTATAAGCCATGGAAGATTCAAAACTGAAACATAAGATACTTATTATTGATGACGAACCTCAGATAAGAAGAATGTTGAGGATGACTTTTGAGGCTAATAATTATAAGGTTTTTGATGAAGCAAATGCAAAAAGTGGATTACTTTCTATTTCAATGAACCATCCAGATGTTGTTCTTCTTGACCTTGGATTACCTGAAGAAGATGGTATATCTGTATTAAAAAATCTTCGGGAATGGTCTGAAATTCCTGTTATAGTGGTTACAGTTCAGGATGATGAAAATACGAAAATATCTGCTCTTGATTTAGGTGCTGATGATTATATTACAAAACCGTTTAATACTGGAGAACTTTTAGCAAGAATCCGTGTCGCAATAAAACATTCATTAAAATCAGAGGATTCACCTATTTTCAAAAGCGGAAATTTATTGATAGACTTAAACCTCAGAATTGTCAAGGTAAATAATGCATTAGTCAAACTGACAGCCACCGAATATTCATTGCTGGCTCTCTTTGTGAAAAATGCTGGAAAAGTTCTGACGCATTCCTATATAACCAGAGAAATTTGGGCAAACCCTTATGCAGAAAACCTTCAGATATTAAGAGTACATATTGCGCAGCTCAGAAAAAAAATTGAAGCAAATCCCTCAATGCCTGAATTACTTATTACTGAACCAGGTGTGGGTTACAGGCTCAAAATTATTGAGAATGCGTCTGTTTAAACTTATTAAATTCTGACGCTACATTTTTATGAACTTAAAAATGGTGGAGGCTTCATTATAGATTCTTATGAAGTAAACGCCGGAAGCAATGCTTGAAATGTCAATCTTTTGCCTGTCAATTATTGTTGATGAAAATTGTAATCTTCCCATGAAATCATAAATTTCAAGAAGCTTTTCATCGCCGGGAGTTTCAATATTAATGTTTATTACTTCGGAAGCAGGATTTGGAAATATTAATATACCAGGACTGTAATTTAAAAAGTTTGTTCCAAAAGAACCTGTAGAATCAGTAGCAAGCCCTATTTCCCAATAATAATTAAGGTTTTCAGGTAATGTATCTTTATTTCGTCCTGTGTACCACATTTTTAATGTTCCGTCATCATCAAATAAAACAGTCGGAAATGAAGCAAGGTTATGATCCCAGTCACTAAAATTTCCTTTGGTCAAAACAGGATTTAATGGCGATTTTGACCAGTTAATTCCGTCTGTGCTATATGCATAGCCGGTTTGCTGTCCATAGCCACCTTCGAGTTCTGTGTCAGTTCCACCAAACCATAAATGATAAATGCCATCCTTTTTTATCACATGTGGATCCTGAACATAAAGCAAATCCCAACCTGAAGTGGAAGTAGTAAGAACAGGATTTCCGGCATATTTATTCCAATTAATACCATCAATAGAAGTAGCGTAACCAATGTTTACCTTTCCGTCAGTTGTTTGCCCATCAATAACCACATCATAGCCCGCATACCACATTTTATAAATACCGCCGTCTTTAATGACTGATGGTCCTTCAAGAAATCCATTATCCCAATCTGCTGTTGCTCCTGTTTTAAGCACAGGACTTATATGTTTTGTCCATTGTATTCCATCTGAACTCCAGGCATAACCTATATCATAACGATAGCTGTTAAAATACTGTCCGGCATACCAGGCTTTAAATCTTTGATTTGCAGGAGCTGAGCTGTCAATGATAACAGTAATTGTTTCCACACCAAGTGAATCCCAACTGCCATCATAACTTATATCCAAAACAGGATTTCCATTATATTTTATCCAGTTTATTCCATCATTAGAAGTGGAATAGCAAATACGAGAACGCAGTAAAGTATCTGTAGGATAATTTCCTCCTCCACAGGTGTACCACATTTTGTAAATATTCCCATCTTTTATGACAAACGGATCACTAATGGCAATAATATCATTTGAAGGTGGAAAATGTGTTGTGTCTCTTTTCAGTACTGGCTGTCCGGCGTACTTAACCCATAATGTCTGACTTATTGAAATGTTGAAAAAAAACAATAAAGCTAAAAAAAATAAATGCTTTTTCAATTCTAACTGTGTTTAGTTAAAATATAAATTATTATTAATCAATCTCAATTTCATACTTAGCCAAAAGTCCTGCAATATTATTTGTAGAAAACTTTGCTTTCCTGATATTATTGATTTCAGGGTCAATACTGAAGTTAAATGCAGTTGAAAAATCAACTTCTTTTAATATTGTTCTTTCGAAAATTGCGGAAGTTAAATCCGAACCGGAAAACTTTGATTTGGTTAGGTCAGCTTCAATGAAATCAACACTTTTTAATGAGGAATTAATAAAGGGAGTTTTTATAATTTTCTTTCTTGTAAAACTACAGTAATCCATAACACAATTTTCAAATTTAACTGAGAATAAAAAATCATTACAGTCACTAAAGTTTATGCCGAGCAGCTTACTGTTTATAAATTGAATATTATTTAGCTGGCAATTAGTTAATTTAGCCATGGCAAGATTACATTCATTAAAAATACAATCAATAAATTTGCAGGAAATAAATATTCCGCTTGACAAATCACAACCAATAAACGAACAATTGTCAAATACTCTGTTTCTGGTTTCTTTATTTGAATAATTAATGCTTTTGAATGTTTTATTTTCGTGAAGGAGATTTTCCATATATGCAGAAAATGCTTAAAGTTTTATTATTCTAATAGTTAAAAATTTGTCTTTTAATACGATAACACCTGAATAAACTCCTGAATCAAGTGAAGAAATATTCACAATAAACTTATTATTATTAATTGAAACCAATGGCAGCAAAGCTGTATTTTGTCCAATACTGTTCCACACAGATATATAATTTTCGACCGGGTTGCCATCCGGAATTTCAATATTAACGAAGTTAGTTGCCGGATTGGGATATGCTTTAAGACTTTCATTAAATTCAGTTTTAATATTGCTGCTTGAACCCGGTTTTATGTCAACCACTGCTCCTTCAATGAAATTCATACTATAAGGCATATTATCGAGCATTAGATACCAACCATTCGCAGAACCACCCCAACCGAAATTGAAGTGGAAAAATCCATCTGTATTAAATCCATCGGCAACTATGTTATGACCACTTGACCAAAGAGAATCGACAATTGCCAGATGTACCGGCATGGTATCTTTTATATTCTGAATAATGATTTTATAAAATGAAGAATCTGCAATATCACTGGTGTCAAGTAATTGTGCCTGAGCGAAATTAAATTTCAGATAAGCGTCGAAAGCCTGGCTTACGCTAAATGTTCCCGAACCCGATGAAGTGTAAACCTGTTTTGCTGCAACGCCACATGCATATACAAGCGCAGCTTTGTCGGTATTTGAAATAGAAATACCATTATTATAATGTTGTTGTAAAGTGTCAAGGAAATCGTTCAGCATAGGCCAGGAAGGGAAATCTCTTGCAATATAATCATCATCAATCCAATAATTTCTCCCGGAATATATATGATGATAATCATCAGCATCATTAAAATTCACCTGATTTATTGTCTTATGAAAATCCAAAATCATCGCCATTGCAACTGAAGGACAGCCGGCAATGCTTCTGTTATCAGTTACTGGATCTATCGGGCAAAAATTATTATATGGCGAAGTTTGGGTCCAGTTGACTTCTACCCAGCCACCTGAAGTTGTTGTTCCTGCTTCCGGCCACTGCTGAAAAACTTTTTTTGTTTTGTGACCAATGAAATTGAGTTCATCCCATTGCTGACTGATTTTATTAATCTGTTCAGGAGTAAACTTGTCAATATATTGAATTCTCTTCTCAAGGTCTTT
>CAZELC010000021.1:2383-16312 GCA_964512865.1 uncultured Bacteroidales bacterium | reverse complement strand
AGCGCTTAAATTTAGTGCATTACATTGATAAAAAATAACAGTTAAAGCAAAAAAATCAAATATGAAAAATTCACTTAAAAAAACAGGACTTTTTAAAGTATTAACAATTTTATTGTTCTTATTATTAAGTTCAAAAACTATTTATTCTCAATGTGGAACTGGAACTTCAAAAGGCAATCTTAATCCAAGTTCATTATGGCAAAATACTGCTTCTGCTGGTTCAGGACAAAGACCATATTGGTCGTTTAGCGCTGTTGCCGGAAAAACTTATAGCTTTAGTAATTGTAGTGGAACATCTGAAGATACATATTTAAGAATATATAATTCAACCTGGCTTGAGCTGGCAAATAACGATGATTATGGCCCTTTCGGCGTTGGTTCACAAAATGCTTCATTAGTATGGACATGCACTACAACCGGAACATATTATGTTTATTTAACACATTATTCGTGTGTTGTACTTTCAAATAATCAGGTCTTGTCTTACAAAGTTTCATCGGCTCTTGTACCTGCTTCAGGATTTAATACATTAAATCTTACAAGCTGCAATGAAGGGATTAGCAATATTCAGGCAGGTGATGCTTACTATTCTGATTATAGTGATGGATATACAATAATAACTCCGACTTCAGGAAACAGGGTTCAGCTTTCGGGAACATATAATACTGAAGTTAACTATGACTATATTTATGTGTATGACGGAATTGGCACCGGTGGTGTACTTCTTGGAACTTTTACTGGAACAGGCATATTGCCATGCAATCTTATCTCTTCGGCTGCAAATCAACCACTTACTGTCAGGTTTGTTTCTGATGCCAATACTGAAGGTACCGGTATTGAATTTACCGCAGCCTGTGTCAGCCCTGCTGGTGATCAGACAACGGCAGGAAATGGCTCCTGGATAGGCTATGTTTATGCAAAACAAAAGGACTTTTCAAATACGAACTATCGTGGTTATATTACGGAAAATGAAATATTTAACAGGGCTTTTGGGACTGGAGCAGTTACCGGAAATACCTCAAATCTTCTTTGTGCTCCCTCGGATGATTTTACAATAAGATATAAGATGACAAAGACATTTACTGCAGGCACTTACTCTTTTACTATTGGTGGCGATGACGGAATCAGATTTTACATTGATGGTGTTCTTAAAATTAATGACTGGACAGACCATTCTTACACATCTTTCACATATACCACATCAATTTCAGCTGGAAGTCATACACTTATAATTGAATATTATGATAATAACAATGGTGCACAAGTATCATTTTCATCGGTAGTTGCAAATTCATGCACCTGGACAGGAAATATCAGCACTGACTGGAGTGATAAAAACAATTGGAATCCTTCTGTAACAGCTCCGACAAGTACAATGGATGTCTTTATTCCAAATACCAGCCGTCAGCCTGTTTCAAATGTAAATTACACAATAGGAGCTGGTCGGCAGCTCGTAATAAACTCAGGAGCATCACTTACATTTGATGGGAAAGGTCTTACAAATAGTGGAACACTGACTGTAAACTCAGGTGGAAATTTGTATTTAAGTAATTCTACTGCCGGCTCAGGCACTTTTACAAACTCAGGCACAGTAAATTGTGGCGGCTCAATATTGCTGACTTTAAGCCTTGTAAATAATGGCGCATTTAATTGTACTGGCTCGGTTGAAATCCATGATAACTTTACCAATACAGCTTCTTATACATGCAGTGGTACAATGATTTTCAGTGGCGGAGTTACCAGTGGTACACAAAATAGTACTTTTTCGAATACAGGCACTTTTTCATGTTACGATTTTGTTGTTAACAAGGAAATCTCAACGGTTGAAGGCGCTTACAGCTTATATCTTTTATCTGATTTATATGTTGAAAACCTTACAATTAACAGAGGTATTTTAAATACTAAATATTATTCTTCAGGAAGCACTGCTTATAATGTATATATAAGAGGAAACTGGACAAATAACTCAACTTTTACTCATAATAATAAAAAAGTGACATTTAATGGTACATCTGTTATTAATACAGGTGGAACAAGTGCCGGCAAAACTTTTTACGATGTTGATATTAATGGTGTTACAGTTACATTGAATTCAAATGATATACTTGTGTCAAGAAATATTAATATTGTCGGAGGCCTTTTTAACACAGGCGGAAGAAATATTTACGTTGGCGGAAACTGGACAAATAATGGAATATTTTTGCATGCTAATGGCACGGTAATATTTAATGGTTCTACAAATAATTCTATCAATGGAAACAATATTTCTGAGTTTTACAATTTGACAGTTAATAAATCTTCATCAAATAAAATTTCAGTAACAACACGACCATTACATGTATCAAACGACATGACTGTTTCAACCGGTATTTTTGAGCTTGCAAACAGCGACACTTCTGCAAATTCATTAATAAGCGGAAACATGCTTGTTTCAACGGGAGCAACTTTTTCGCATAACAGAAACTACTCCGGAAACGGTCACGAATCATTAATGATAAGCGGTAACTGGGATTGCCAGGGAACATACTCATTTACTACTACTGCAATGGTTGAATTTAGTGGACAGGTACCACAACAAATTAAGCAGAATAGCCCGTTCAGCTATGTAAGATTTAATAGTTCTGCAACTGGTTATGCCGACCTGAATATTTCCCTTCCAATAAATATTAATCATGGGGCGATATTCAGCAATGGCATTATTTACTTTTCAGGAACAGGCTCGCTGAATTTTAATGATGGTGCAACTGCTATAGGAGCAAATGATAATAGTTTTGTTAACGGACCTGTTTCAAAAACTGGCCAGCAGGAATTTGAGTTCCCGACGGGCGCTGTTGTTGGTACTTCGAATGTATGGGCACCTATAAAAATGGCTGATCCTGGTTCAAATGCCGGCGACAAATTTACGGCACAGTACTTTTTTCAGGCAGCTCCAAACAACTGGCAGCCTTATGCAATGTGTAATGTTTATGATTTGGACCATGTAAGTGGAATAGAATACTGGGACATTGTCAGAAATAGTGGCAGTACTTATCCTGATTTAACTCTATATTGGAAAAAAGCTACAAGAAGTGATATTACTGATATTTCAAATCTTACTGTCGGTCATCAGGAAACCTGTGGATGGAAGAGAATGCCCGGTACTGCAAGCGGCAGCATAGGAACTAACGGAATCGGGTCGGTTACTGCAACCGGATTTACAGGTTATAGTTTAGTGACCTTTGGAACAAGGCTTAATACAAACCCATTACCTGTTGAGCTGTTACAATTCAAAGGAGAATGTTTAGGCGATACTAAAGAAATAGTATGGCAGACAGCTTCTGAAACAAATAACGACCATTTTACCCTTGAATATAGTGTTGACGGTATATCATGGAAATGGTTAGACGAAATCAGAGGCTCAGGAAACAGCAATAGCACAAATTTTTATAATTACAAACATTTTTGCAAAAACGATATTGTTTATTACAGATTAAGTCAAACTGATTTTAATGGGAAATCCGAAGCGTTTGATCCTATATTAGTAAAATGTGAAAAAAATAATGAGAATAATTTACATGTATTTCCAAACCCTTTCAATTCAGAAATCAATATTTCATTTGAAGCATTTAATGAAGAAAAAGTCATTATCAAAATTTGTGATGCTTATGGCAAAATAGTACATTATTCCGAAGTTTTCTATAAAAGCTCAGATAGCCCTGTAAAATCAATTGATTTAAGTAATCTTCCTGCAGGGATTTACTTCGTGGAAATTCAATCACCTGACAATTATGGATTTGAAAAAATAATAAAAAGCAAATAGTAAAGATTGTGTGTGTGTTTTAATTATTGTTAATTAAAACGAAGGGGCTCTCAGAACATCGAGAGCCTCTTTATTTGTTTTTCTGGTACATTTTATAAGATATTTGAAAATAGAGTTATTTTTGCAAATAAATCCTTAATATGAAAGCTTTATTAGTTGGAGCAACAGGACTTGTAGGTCGTATTTGTCTTGAATATCTCTTAAAAGATGATTTCTATCAGCAGGTTGAAATTTGGGTCAGAAGAAAAACAGGAATTACTGACCCGAAGCTAACGGAAATAATTACCGACTTCTCAAACCTTAATGAAATAAAATCAAATGGAGCTGATCATGTATATTGCTGCCTTGGTACGACAATAAAAAAAGCAGGTTCACAACCGGCATTCCGTCTGGTGGACTTTGAATACGTTTTAACTGTGGGAAAGCTTTCAGAAAAATTCAACACTCAAAAGTTCATCGTTATTTCGTCAATAGGAGCAAATGAAGTATCGCCAAATTTTTATCTTAAAACAAAGGGAGAGATGGAAAAAGAGATAAAAAATCTGTCAATACCTTCAGTTTATATAGTCAGGCCTTCATTTATTATGGGAGAACGCGAGGAATTCAGATTTGGAGAAAAAGCCGGTCTTTTTATTATAAAAAACCTGAATTTTCTTTTAAGCGGAAAGATGAAAAAATATCGGGGAATTAAAGCCGATACTATTGCCAAAGCGATGATTTCCCTTGCTAAAAATGGAGAACAGAAGAAACTGGTCTTCGAATCAGACAAGCTTCAGGAGCTGGGAAAGTAACAAAATACTTAATAAAATTCAGGTCATTTAACCCTGCCAAAACAAGGCTTTTATCTATTGTATTGCCTTGGCGGTGATTGTAATTTTGTATTACAAATTAATTGAAACTAAAAAGAGAAAATAATTAATTAAAACAAAATAGAAGTAGATATAAATCACGCACGATATATAACTTTTATTTTGGAAATGACAAACTATCGGACTGAAGAAGCATTATTCGCTTCATACTAAACGAGCAAGGCGATAGCAAGACAAAAAAATTAAACATTTTCTCAGAGCTAGACACTGCCCCCGGTATGCCGGGGGCTTTTTTTATGCATTTCCTGCATAACTAACAGCAGAAGTATTCAATAAATTCATGATAAAAAATTGGAATTATATTACAGACTACCAAGATTGCATGAAATCAGGGCATTTGTCGCGGCTAAAACAGGTCGTTTTGCTCTACCATTAAGCATTGTGATGTGGTAATTTTGTAGTGAAAATTTTGTTATTCTTAAGGGAGAAAATAAGATTTCAAAGATAAAAGCAGAACAAACACGCACACACCATCTGTCTTTTATCTGTCACTAACAAAACTGGCGGACTTGTGCGGGCTAAGAAGTAAACCACGCTTCAAACTAAACGAGCAAGACGCGCATCGATCTGCAAACTAGTAGCTTTCTAGGCTAAACACTGCCCCCGAACCATCGGGGGCTTTTTTGTTTTTTATGTCATAAATATCAGGATAATTATTATTTTTACACAAAAAACAAAAATATGAAATACGGTCGTTTATATCGGATGATAGTTGTTGTTTTCTTATTATCACTCAACTTTTGTACTTTCGGGCAATTTCAAAAGATTTTTAATTTTGACAGTGTTCATGGAGCAAACCCATCGGCTACACAAATGGTTTTTGACGGGAAATGGCTTTATGGAACTGCTTATAGCGGTGGAACATATAATAAAGGCGTCGTATTCAAGATAATGCCTGACGGTAGCAATATGACAACTATCTATAGCTTTGGTCAGAATCTTTCTGAAGGATATTACCCATATTGTCATCTTGTTAAAAAGGGTGCATTTCTTTATGGAACTGCTTTATTTACATCAAACCCTTATAAAGGAGTCGTTTTTAAAGTAGATACTAACGGTAATTACTCTGTTCTTCATACCTTTACAGGAAACACTGATGGCGCAACACCATGGGGTTCGCTGAGTATAACAGGCGATGTCCTTTTTGGAACAACCACTTATGGAGCACCAAGCGGCAAAGGTACTATTTTCAGGATAAATACCAATGGAAGCGGATACAGAGTGCTGAAAAGTTTCGATTTGAACCCTAACGGAGCTTACCCTTACTGTGCTGTCACAGTAAAAGATTCTTTATTATTTGGCGTAACTCTAAAAGGCGGTAGCAATAATAAATCTGTTTTATTCAAATTAGATACATCGGGAAATAATTTTGCAAAAATCCGTGAATTTGACTCTCTTGGCGGATGGAATCCTTACGGAGAATTAATTTTTGTTGACGATACTGTCTATGGGTTAACTTCTTCCGGAGGTGATAATAATTTTGGAGTTATTTATAAAATGAGCGTAAACGGTAGTCTTTACAGCAAACTTCATAGTTTTGGTTCAGGAAACGATGGGAAAACTCCTTATGGCGCTTTGCTGTATTATCAAAATTCTCTTTATGGAGCTACTAATGCAGGTGGAACAACAGGCTTCGGAACGTTGTTTAAAATTAAAAAAGACGGTAGCCAGTATGAAAAAATCCTTGATTTTGATGGCGCTTTGAAT
This sequence comes from uncultured Bacteroidales bacterium, assembly GCA_964512865.1. GTDB lineage: Bacteria > Bacteroidota > Bacteroidia > Bacteroidales > CAIWKO01 > CAZELC01. Next base: position 9,937 of record CAZELC010000021.1, on the reverse strand, counting down.
GGTAAAAAACCAGGAGCCGGTTGCCTTGTTTTAATAAACGGAAGGTTATTCGGAACAACTGTTAATGGTGGCGATGACTTTATTCCTTCCACTGATAAAAACTGGGGGATAATTTTTGTGACTGATACTGTTTATACTGTTATAACCGGCATTGACAAAGAAACTGAGAATAAAGTCAAAGTATTCCCAAATCCGACAAATGGATTAGTTACCATTGAGAACACAGGATTTGCTGAAATTGAAGTATTTGATATGACAGGAAGAACAATACTTAAAAAAGTGTCAACAGGATATTCAGATGCTGATCTTAGTTCATGTCAGAAAGGTATATATTTATTAAAAATCAAAGAAAAACACTCCGGAAATTTATCAATATTTAAAATTATTGTTCAATAAAAAAAAAGTGTTTTGACAAAGAAAAAAATCGAGCTTCTTGTCGAAGGAATGAATTGTACCAATTGCGCGCTTGGTATTAAAAAGCAACTCGACAAAATGGGGCTCGAAAATGTATCCGTGAATTTTTCTTCCGGTGAGGTAATTTTTGATATTATTGAACCGGACCAGACAGAGAAAGCGATCAGGAAAATAGCCTCAATGGGCTATAATGTGGCTGCAAATCTGACCGAAGACGAAAATATTAATAAACAGAAATGGTTTGCTACCATTGAATTTAAGTTCTATTTCTGTTTAATATTTACAATCCCGTTGCTTATAAGCATGTTCATGCCAATGGGTTTTTTTCATAATCCATTCTTTCAGTTAGGACTTACAATTCCGGTTTTTGCATTAGGAGGTTGGCATTTTGGAAAGTCAGCGTTTATGTCGCTTAAATCAGGGGTGCCAAATATGGATGTTTTGATTATTCTTGGCTCTACAGCTGCTTTTGCATACAGCCTTACAGGAACAATTCTTAAATTAGGGCATGATTACCTCTTTTATGAAACAACAGCCAGTATTATTACATTGATACTTTTGGGTAATCTTCTGGAACATAAATCAGTAAAAAGAACAACCACCGCCATTGATGAGCTTGTGAAATTACAGAAAACGGTTGTAAAAAGAATTATTATCGATGATTTTGACAACTCAGAAAAGATAATTGAAACAGATTTTACCAGAATTAAGAATGGTGAGCTTTTTCTGGTAAATTCCGGGGATAATATTCCTGTTGACGGTGAAATTTATTTTGGAGAAGGAACAGCAGATGAGTCAATGATTTCAGGTGAAAGCGAACCGGTCGACAAATTCACCGGCTCAAAAGTTATAGGAGGAACAATACTTAGCTCGGGAAGTATTAAGCTTAAAGCAACGGCAGTAGGTAAAGAAACTGTATTATCGCAGATAATTGAACTTGTAAAAAATGCACAACAGGATAAACCAAAGCTTCAAAATTTGGCTGATAAGATAAGTGCTGTTTTTGTTCCGGTAGTTGTCTCGATTTCTGTCATCACATTTATTGTTTCATATTTTATTGCAGATATACCTTTTCGTGATGCGTTGATGAGATCAATAGCAGTGCTTGTAATTGCATGCCCTTGTGCGCTCGGACTTGCAATCCCGACAGCGGTAATTGTCGGGGTGGGAAGAGTTGCAAAAAATGGTATCCTGATTAAAGGTGCGAGCACTTTACAGACATTTACCAATATTAAGACAATTGTTTTTGATAAAACAGGAACCTTAACAACAGGTAATTTTCAAATCAAAAACATGCAGACAATTGGAATTGAAACGGAGGAATTAAAACAGATAATTCTCAGCCTTGAGATTCATTCTACTCATCCCATTGCTAAATCTCTTTCATCAAGTATAACCGATTCAAAAGTTTTTGAGGTTAATAATATCAGGGAGGAAAAAGGTATTGGTTTATTTGGTTCAGATAGTAATGGCAATAGTTATGGCTTGGGTTCAATTAAAATTGTAAAAGATGATTTTGTTGAAGATGGTCATAGTATTTATGTGACAAAGAACAACAAAATAGTTGGCATTCTCGATATAGAAGATCAAATTAAACCGGAAGCAAAATCTGCAATTGATTTTTTTAAAAGGAAAGGTATTAAAACTGTATTGCTGAGTGGTGATAGGAGTGAAAAATGTATCGGCCTGGCACAAATACTAGGAATTGATGAAGTTTATGCCGAGAAATTACCATCTCAAAAATTGGAAATTATTTCCGATTTTACTAAAAACTCATTAGTGGCTATGGTCGGAGATGGAATAAATGATGCTCCGGCTTTATCAAAAGCAAATATTGGAATTTCTCTAAGCAATGCAACACAAATTGCTGTTAAATCGGCTCAAATAATACTTTTAAAGGGAAACCTGAGTTTACTGGCTAAAACATATAATATCAGCACAAATACAATTCAGATAATAAAGCAAAATCTTTTTTGGGCATTCTTTTATAATGTGATTGCTATTCCATTTGCAGCCGCGGGTATTTTAAACCCAATGATAGCAGCGGCATCTATGGCTTTTTCTGATGTTTTTGTTGTGCTGAATTCACTTAGGTTGCGCAATAAGCGAATTGACTAATTATGCATTTGTTCAGCAGCTATTTTCTTTGTGCCGAAATCAAATTTCTTCTCCCTTTTCTTCTGAAAATACCTTCATTTACAGTTCTCACTTCCTCAATCGTATAAAAGGCATGAGGATTATATTCGTTTACAATATCAATGAAACCTTTGGCCTCTTTTCTCTTTACGGTCGAAAAAAGTATTTTTACCTTTTCGATTGCTCCTTCAGCATCAACAATTGTAAGTCCGTAGCTACATTCTCTAAGCTTGTTCACAAGACCATCAGTTGCTTTTGTAAGAATAACCCTTATGATTACATTTCCTAAACTGAGTTTTTCATCTATAAGCATACCAACATAATTACCTGCGGCATAACCTCCTGCATAAGCAATATAACAAACAAAATTATTAAGGTGCTTCATGACTTCTCCAATAGCAAGGAGCCAAATAATCGATTCAAGAAATGCAAAAATCGGTACCAGTTGCTTGTAGCCTTTTGAAACAAAAACCAACCTGAGAGTTCCGGCCGTCTGATCAAAAATCCTGGAACAAAATATCAATAAAGGCAAAATCACCCAAGTGAAAAGGGGTGAATCAAACATTAGAAAATCCATAATCTGTAATTTTTTATAAAAAAATGTCCTGCCAATTTAATGACAAGACATTTTTTAAGTTTAATAATAATTTTTATGATTGTGATGCTCTGTTTATAATCTTCATTATAGAAAACATTATTATCCCTGATACTAAAGAAAGTATTATTATCATAAGGAAAAATTGCCATAATTCCCAGCTTTTATAAAATCTTCCTATAAATCCAGCGAGATAATTACCGATTGCTGTGGCAGCAAGCCAACCGGCCTGCATTGTTCCTCTGATTTTTGGCGGTGCTACTTTTGCAACAAAAGATAACCCCATTGGACTTAAAAACAATTCAGCAATTGTAAGAGTGAAATATGTAGAAATTAACCAGTAAGGACTTACTGCAAGAGACGAATATTGTGAACTTGCCGTAATCGCATTTCCTCCAAGTGTTGAAACGCTTGGTAAACCAAATGATGCAATAAGCATAATAGCAAAACCTGCAGCAGTTATAAACATACCGTAACCAATCTTTTTAGGTGGTGTTGGCTCTTTGCTTTTGTTTCTAAGCATGGTGAAAAATCCTACTACCAGCGGTGTCAGGAAAACAACGAACATTGGATTGAATGCCTGGAATAATTCAGGTCCAACTTCCTGATTGTCGAATTTGTTATAGAAATACACCAGTAAGGCTGCTCCGGCAATAGTGAATATACCACCAATCATTTTTGTTAAAGATTTTGATTTTTTATTTAACAAAGTAATAATACCCAGAATTACCGCAAAAAATGACAAAAGGGAAGGAATATAAAATAAGAGATAGGTTAACTTACTTACTGCCAGATTAGTGTAGCTTTTTGCAAAGAAGGTAAGTGTCGAGCCGTTCTGATGAAATGCCATCCAGAAGAAAATTACAATAACAAAAACAAGAACCAGCGCTAAAATTCTGTCATTTGTCTGCTTTCTTGTTAATTCCTGAACCGGTGCTCCCGTAGCTTTTTTATTTTTCTGGAGATAATCGGCTTCCTTGTATGTTTTTCTGAAAATAATAAAAATTGCCAGTGATATTAACATCGAAATCCCAGCAGCAGCGAATCCCCATGAGTATCCATTTGAAATAGCATCAATATAGTTTTGCGAAAAAACTTTTATATCAACATTTCCGGCTACTTGTGTTATTTTATTTATCTGGTCTGCAGTTGCATGATTGTTAAGTACATCATGAGCAATTTTAGGAATAGATGGATCATAAACGAAGCCTGCATTCTTAAGAATGGTCATTTTTAAATATCCTGCAAGATGAGGTGCGAAAAATGCGCCTATATTAATAAACATGTAGAAAATGCTGAAAGCGGCATCTCTATATTTGGAAACCTCGGATTTTTCATAAAGATTACCAACAATTACAGCTAAATTTCCTTTAAAGAATCCAACTCCAAGAGCAATTACTATTAATGCAACGTAAAGCAGCACCATATTGTTCTGTGCTTGAGATAAAAGCACATAACCGACAAACATTGTTATTGAACCTGTTATAATAGTTTTTCCATAACCAAATCCGGCATCAGCAATTATACCTCCTAATAATGGTAAAAAGTAAATTCCTGCCAGAAAAAGCCCGTAAAGTGATGCTGCAGAAGTTTCATCCATGCCGAAATGATCCTGCAGGAAAAGTGCAAAAATAGCAAGCATGGTATAATAACCAAATCGCTCACCCATATTTGATAATGCTAGTACAAATAGCCCTTTGGGGTGTCCTTTAAACATAATTTATAGATTTTTAGTTAATATTAATTTGACTGCAAAAATAATAAAATTTCCGTTTTATAACTGCTTAGAAATTAACCCTTATCTGTGCTTTTATTTCGGATTTGATATTACCGTCTATTTCTTCCATTCCTGAGCTAATAACATCAATATCGCTGTAGGTTGTTTGAGCATACCTCAGCCAAAGGTCAATATGACGCCCGATCTTGTACTTAAGCATGATGTAAAATCTGCTGCCTTTATTATAAAGCATCGGAATTGAATATGAATAAAGCACATCATTTTCAAAAGCGTATAATCTTGCATCATAACTGTCGGCATCAAAAAGTTCATACCTGAATGAAACGGCAAGGGGCAATTTTTCGGGTTTAAATCTTATATCCTGATAAATGAGATATCCCGGTTGATTGGAATTGCCTTCTTTCTTATAATTGATATATTCTACTCTGTTTTTAAAAGTAAAACTTTTTGTTACAGGATAAGAGAAATTTAATCTTACAGAATGTTTTTCGGTGTTCACAATATAAGACACTGGAGCAGTAATGTCATCAGTATTTATCTGTTTATTTTCATAAGTGTATCGGCAATACATTTCAATTTTTTTTGTCGGTTTATACATTATTTCTGCCAGATAATCCTGCCCCATGGAAGGTGCATCTGTTCTGTATCTCATCCATGGAAAGCTGAAATTATCGCAATACGCCGATATAATTATCTTTGGATTTATTTTGAATTGAACACCTGAAAATAAGCCCTGCTCATTTGAACATGATGAACCTTCGCCAAATGCTGAAGAATATATTGCCTGATAGTTTTTTTGGTAATAACGATATAATAATGAAAATGATAATCTTGATGTAGCGCTGATCATTATTCCGTCAATAAAAGCCATACCCCCGTTCTGGCACCTTGCTGCTTCACCAAATAAACTGAAATTTTTGAATGTATAGCTGTAGTCTAAGCCAATATTGTAGTTCCTGTTACCGCTGAATTCAAACTGGTTGTAAGGATAAAGTTTCCTTTCGAGACTTTTGTCATAATCAATGAAGCTGGCAGTTGCGCCAATATTTAGTTTCCTTGTACTATAGGCAAAATGACCACCATAAACCTGTTCGAGAACAGCATCTTTATCAGCTATTTCATTTGGGCTTCTGTGTAATCCGCTACTTTGAAGTGAGCTTATATAATAATCCTTATAATTATTAATGGAATCTATAATTACAAGATTCCCGTCAACTTTTTTTCTGGAGTAAAACAATGTAAGCTCAAAGTTCTTAATACCGAGTGTGGTAGCTGCTCCCCTGAGAAAATTGTTTTCGTCAACAGAAGTGTAAGGTCTGAGAGTAGTCGGTAGTTTTTTTGTGGCAACTACATCTGATGATTTGCCAAAGCCAAGTCCCGCCCACATTGTAAGCCCCTGCCCAAACTGAACATAGTAATCTCCCAGCGCAATATCTCTTATAAAACCAAGATCACGGATAAGCAGATGTGCAGAATAAAAATCAAACCCATATTTCTGAACACCTTTAAAAAATTGCTCCCCGGCATCTTTCTCGCCCGTTATCCCGAAAGAAATCCTGTTGAAATACTTAAACCTGAATCTAGTAAAAACTTTATCAGGAGAGCCAAGATAATATGAACCTGTATCTGTACCGGGTGGTGGATTTGTATAGCCTTTTTGAACCTGCAAAACTCTTTGGTATCGTACAAAAAGGTCATAATCACCATATTTGAATACATCTCTGAAATTGAATTTTTTAATGGAAATATCTTCATCTACCTTAACAAAAGGCAGCATCATATTAATTATATTGTCATCAAATCCTGAAATAGTTTGAAGTTCATATATTGATAGAAGCTTCCCATTATTTTTAATGTGATCTAACAAGTTGTTTATTTGAATTTCATTAAGGAAGAAAAGAACTTTCAGATCATCAAATTTTGCATTATTCAGATTTATCTGATGTTTTTTAAAGTATTCAAGGTCCTGAAAAAGTTCGGCATAGTCGATATCACTATCTGTACTTCCTGCTATTTTCTCAATCCTTTGTTCTTCATCATCTTCCCTGACCGGTTCCGTCTCCTGTGCTAACAATACTGACTGCAGAAATGTGAAAAGCAAAACAATAAAGATGAATTTCCCATTTAGATTAATATTTGTATGCACGAATTGCCTCATATCAATTAAAATTGTATATTAATGAAGCCTGTGGCGAAAATCCAAGAACATAATGATATGAAGCTGAAATGTCGAATTTAAATCTGAAAAACTCAAATCCGGCACCAAGAGAATTAGTCGTCGGGTTTGTTGATACACCGGCTCGGATATAAACCGGTTTAGCAACGTGATATTCAATACCTGCCTTGAAAACAGGCTTCCTGTTAAGATCTTTTTCGGTTTCTATTGCAATAACTGCTTTTTCAGGGAAAGTATATGATACGCCTACTTTGAAAATTGTTGGTACTTTTTCATTATCATAGCTGGCCATCTTTATGCCGATTGGATTAAAAACATGTGCTGCAATTGTAAGGTTTTTAATTATCTCCGATCTGAGACCAATTTCAAATGTAACAAGACTTTTTTTACCATAAACATCACCAATATGAGTGTATAGATAATCAAGCTGAACTCCCGCCGAAAATTTAGGACCGAATGCCATAGCATAACCAAGCCCTACTATTGTTTCATTAT
>CAZELC010000021.1:0-2373 GCA_964512865.1 uncultured Bacteroidales bacterium | reverse complement strand
ATATTGGCTATAGCCGAAATTAGAAACATTGAGTCCGATTACCCCTGATTTTTTGATAGGACAAACAAATGAAAATGCCTTAAGTCCAAGTTCTTTAACAAGAAATCTGTTTTCATAATAAATACCGGCAGCAATATTTTTATAATATGCCATCCCGGCCTGATTATTATGTACCGCCCAGAAATCATCTGAAGTCACGCTTGCACCTGAAAGTGCTGCTGCTCTTCCACCGATAGTAACATTTTCTTTTTGAGCAAAAACGGGAATCGATAAAAGAAACATTAGAAACAGCAAATAGAAAAACCTGCAATATCTGGTCATTTTTTAATTGATTTTAATGCTTCAACTCTTTTGTGTATAGATTTTTTATGTTCTTCTTCACTTGATTCAGGATCCTTCAATTCAAAATAAATATTACATGGAATTTTGTCGCATTCTCCACAATGATTATGTTTTTTTTCATGGATAGCGCATTTGAAAATAGGACATGTTTTGTCCTCAAAAATGTCGGCGCACCAGAATGGTTGTCCTTTATCCTTAACGCATCCGTTGCATAGGTTTAAATAAAATTTACACTCTGCGCAGTCAGCACCGCAAATACTTATAATTTTGACCATATTAAATTATTGAATCACATTTAAACTTGAAATTTACTTTAGCCAGTTCTTCATTTGCTTTGATAATCTTATCTTTAAGTTCTTCCTTAAACTTAATGATTTTAGCCATCATATTTTTATCACCGGTTGCTATTATCTGAGCGGCAAGTATTCCTGCATTTCTTGCACCGTTCAGAGCCACTGTGGCAACCGGAATTCCCGGAGGCATTTGTAATATAGCCAAAATCGAATCAAGGCCTTCAATACTAGATTTGATTGGGACACCGATTACAGGCAATGGAGTGAATGCTGCAATAACACCCGGCAAATGTGCCGCCATCCCTGCACCGGCAATAATCACTTTAATACCGCGAGACTCTGCGTTTTTCGCGAAATCCATTACTTTTTCAGGTGTCCGGTGTGCTGAAAGTGCATTGATCTCAAAAGGGATTTCAAGTTCATCAAAAAATTTTGCTGCTTCTGCCATAACAGGCATATCAGATGTGCTGCCCATTATTATACTGACTAAAGGTTTCATAATTTATAATAAATTAATAGTTTTTATTGAAAATTCTTTTCAGAAATGATTGATAAAGATTGTTTTACTTCTTTTTGCCTTTAACAAAAATTGTCAATTTATATCAAAAACTTCTTTGATTAAGAATTTTAAAAATGCGTTTTATTTCTTATACAAAAATAAAATAATTACTGAAAAAACAATGCATTAATTTTTATTGTAAATTAGCGGAAAATTGAAGTAAAGTGGAACAAATAACTGTTAAAGATAAAAAATTCCGCATCAGTATTCCAAACAGTAAGTTAATAAGTGCCGTTAGTGAAATTGCTGAAAAGATAAACAATGACTACAGGGATAAAAACCCTCTTTTCGTTGTTGTACTTAATGGTGCATTTATATTTGCTGCTGACCTTCTGAAGAAGATTAACTTGAATTGTGAGCTTTCATTTGTAAAACTTTCTTCATATAGTGGAATTAAAACTACTAATAAGGTTAAGGAAATTATTGGCTTAGTTGAAGATGTTAAAGACAGAGATGTTATTATCGTTGAAGATATTATTGACACCGGTATAACAATGGAAACAATTATTTCAGAGTTAAACCAGAAAGCTCCGGCGTCTGTTAAAATTGCTACTTTACTCTTTAAACCGGATGCTTTTATAAAGAATTTTAAAATTGATTATATATGTTTGGAGATTCCTAATTCATTTATTGTCGGATATGGTCTTGATTACGATGGTTATGGCCGGAATCTTCCTGATATTTATACTCTTGTTGAATAAGACTTTTTTAATAATCTAATAAAATAATACTATGCTTAACATCATTTTATTTGGTGCACCCGGAACAGGGAAGGGTACACAATCGGAAAATATAATCAAGAACTATAACCTGGTACATTTATCAACTGGTGATATCCTTAGGGAAGAAATTGCTGCTGGAACCAATGCCGGTATGTTGGCAAAAACAATAATCGACAAAGGACAGCTGGTTTCCGACAGTGTTATTTTCCGTTTACTTTATAGTAAAACATCTAAATATCAAAATCCTAACGGTTTTATTTTTGACGGATTTCCAAGAAATACCGTGCAGGCTGATATTCTTGATAAATATCTGAATAAAAAGGGCATTCCTATTTCTGTCGTTTTTTACCTTGATGTTGAAGAAGATGAACTTTTCAGAAGAATTTTATATAGGGCACAACAATCACACAGATCGGATGATAATGAGGAAACAATAAGAAAAAGGATTGATGGAAAT
>CAZELC010000020.1:0-16509 GCA_964512865.1 uncultured Bacteroidales bacterium | reverse complement strand
ATTAAGAGATTAAAATGATGTTTATGAGGCGATTGATTTGGTCAGTTTATAAAGAGATTTTAGTTTTGGTACGCGATATTGCCGGCATGGCAATATTATTTTTGCTGCCTACTTTTATGGTTTTTATCATTACTCTTGTGCAGGATAGTGCCATTAACACCGTTAATGAAAATAAACTTCCTCTCCTTATGGTTAATAATGATAAAGACAGCCTTAGCTTTGCTATTGTCAGAGGAATAGAGTCTTCAGGTTCATTTAATGTGTATGAAGATATTGATGGAGTTAAACCTACGGTTGATGAAGCAAAAATTGCTGTGGCACAAGGAAAGTATCAGGTTGGGGTTATTATCCCTGCAGGTGCAACTGATACAATGAATAAAAACTGTGATAATATTGTTAAAAAATCATTTTATGATATTGGAATGGGTAAAGAGCCTGTTAATGATACAATTTACGACTCGGTTAACATTACAATACTTTTTGACCCAACTATCAGAACATCAGTAAAAAACTCTATAACGCTTGCAATTAATCAATCTGCAACAAAAATTGAAGCAAAAAAGGTATATCAGGCATTTTCGAGGTATATGAATCAAATGCTGCCACCGGGAAAACATTTTGAAGTTGATTACCCTGAAGTTATAAATTATAAGCAGGAATATGCTTCTGAAAAGATATCCACAATTAAACCAAACTCGGTGCAACATAATGTTCCTGCATGGGCAATTTTTGCCATGTTCTTTATAGTAATTCCGCTCTCAGGAAGTATGATAAAAGAAAAGGAAGATGGGACGATACTACGACTTATTACTCTTCCTGCTTCTTATACAACAATTTTTTCAGGTAAAATTGTGGTTTACTTTATTGTTTGTATCATACAATTCTTCATTATGGCACTTATCGGAATATATATTTTGCCTTATCTTGGTATGCCTGCATTAAATTTAGGACTTCATTTTGATGCATTGATGTTGATTTTATCTGTTACAGCTCTGGCTGCAATAAGTTTCGGAATAACTGTCGGCTCAATTGCTACAACACATCAGCAAGCTGCTTCATTTGGCTCTGTTTTTACCATTATTTTGGCCGCACTTGGCGGATTGTGGGTTCCGGCTTACCTAATGCCTAAGGCAATGGAAGGTATAAGTCATTTGTCACCTCTCAATTGGTCGCTTAATGGTTTTTACGATATTTTTCTCAGAGGAGCTGACGCAGCTGCAATTATGCCAAATGTTTTGAAATTATTAGCTTTTGCAGTTGTAATGACTTCAATAGCAATGTTGTATCGTAGATTTAAAATTTTAAAATAGTAATTTTGAAAAATCTTGTTCTCTCGGAAAGAGTTAGTATACCTGTGCGTTTTAGTGAAGTAGATTCACTTCGTATTGTTTGGCATGGTCACTATATCAAATATTTTGAAGAGGGCAGAGAAGCTTTTGGAAGAAAATATGGGCTTGGATATTTACAAGTGTTTGAAAACAAGCTTTTAACACCAATTGTTCATACTAGCTGTGACTATAAAAAACCTCTTGAATACGGTGACGTTGCTGTTGTTGAGACAAAATACATTGACTGCGATGCTGCAAAGCTGATTTTTGAATTTACGGTCTTCAAAGAAAAAACAATGGAAATCGTTGCAGAAGGAAAAAGTATTCAGGTTTTTCTTGATACAAACTTTGAACTTTTACTTACTATTCCTTCTTTTTTTGCCGAATGGAAGAAAAAAGTCGGACTGAACTAAAACATTAATGAAAAAGGTTTTTATTATATCGAATAACATCATTACTTCACTTGGGTTTTCAACTAAGGAGAATATGGTAAATATTCTGAATGGAATTTCAGGTGTTAAACTCATTGATGATAAAAGGCTCTTTCCGGAAGATTTTTATGCTTCTCTGGTAAATACAGAAATTCTTGAAGATAAGTTCTCGTCATTAGCTGATAATAAAGATTATACGCGGTTTGAGAAACTATGTATCCTTTCAGCAATAGATGCATGTTCCGGATCAGGAGTTGATATCTCGTCTAAGGAAACTTTGATTGTAATATCTTCTACAAAAGGAAATATTGATCTTCTTGAAACAGCCCCAAAAGATAAATTTAGTAGTGACAGAGTTCATTTATGGAAAGCTGCTGATTTTATTGCTGATTTTTTTCATAATCCCAACAAACCATTTATCATTTCAAATGCATGTATTTCAGGTGTAATGGCTATTATTGCTTCTCATGATATTTTGCAGAATGGCCAATACAAAAATGCAGTAATTATTGGCTGCGATGTCGTTTCTGAGTTTATTGTTTCGGGTTTTCAGTCATTTAAATCACTGACTAATGGGATTTGTAAACCTTTTGATATTTCACGCGAAGGGTTAAATCTTGGTGAAGGCTGTGGAACAATTATAATGACAACTGATTTGAAATATTCTGATGAGAAGAATTCTGTCATAGTTTGTGGAGGCGCCACAAGTAATGATGCAAATCATATTTCAGGACCTTCACGAACAGGTGAAGGATTATACTTCGCTGTTAAAAAAGCTCTTGAAATCAGTAATTTGAATACTTCAGACATTGATTTTATTTCTGCTCATGGAACTGCAACAATATTTAACGATGAAATGGAATCAAAAGCTTTTCACCTTTCAGGATTGAGCGATGTTCCATTAAACAGCCTTAAAGCATATTTTGGTCATACACTTGGAGCTGCCGGAATAATTGAATCTATTGTAAGTATTGAAGCAATGAAATCGGATATTTTAATTAAAACACTGGGCTATTCTGAATTCGGTGTTCCCGATCCAATTTTAATAGTTGCTGAAAATCAAAGTAAAATACAAAGAAATATATTAAAAACAGCATCAGGATTTGGCGGATGTAATGCTGCCGTGATATTCTCAAATAACATATAAATGGAACTTAAAATTACAGAATATTGCAGAATCGTAAAAAATGAAGTTCTGGTAAATTCACAGAAGGTTTTTGCTTCTGATGCACATATTAGCTTTGAGGAATTCATAAAAAGCGCATTTAAAAGTTTTGGTGCTTCTTATCCTAAATTTTATAAAATGGACGGACTCAGCAAACTTGCTTTTGTCAGTTCTGAGTTTTTGACTAAGGGAGTTTCCCTGACAGAAAAATATGAAGGAAAAGATATTGGTGTTGTAATCGAAAATTCAAGTTCGACAATTGTAACTGATTCCGAGCATCAAAAAACTATCGACGATAGGTCAAGCTATTTCCCAAGCCCATCAGTTTTTGTTTACACACTTCCCAATATTATGATTGGAGAGATTTGCATAAAGAACAAAATATTTGGCGAAAATGCACTTCTTGTTTCTAAAGAATTTGATATTCAGATTCTTGTGGATTATGTTAATTCGCTTTTTAAAACAGGAAAAGTAAATTGTTGCATTGCAGGATGGGTTGAATTTAATACAAATTACTATGAATCATTATTGTTTTTGGTCGAAAAAGACAATATATCGGGAAAATTATTTAATTTTGAAACAATAATTAATCTATATCAAGGAGAATAACTTATGGCAGAACAGTTAACAATGGATGAATTGATAAATAAATTAAGACAGGAAATCATCCAGCAATTAAATTTAGAAGATCTTAACGTTGAAGATATTGACCCGGATGCAGCTTTATTTGGCGAAGGTTTGGGACTTGATTCAATTGATGCACTGGAAATCATTGTGTTACTTGAAAAAAATTATGGTATTAAAATAGAAGACCCAAAAGAAGGGAAGAAAATTTTCTCCTCTATCCGTACACTTGCCCAGTTTATTATGGACAATAAAAAGGACTGATAATTTAATGGCCAGCAGAATCTTCGTAACCGGAATTGGTATTATTACTTCTATTGGAAAAAACCTGAACGAAACACTTGCTTCAGTGAAAGCTTCACGTTCTGGTATAGGTAAACTCAATTTTATTGAAACTATCCATACTGATATACCTGTCGGCGAAGTTAAATTCTCTAATAAAGAACTTGCTGAACTGGCAGGAATTTCCGATGATAATGGATTTACCCGAACAACACTGCTTGCTCTTATAGCCGCTAAGGAAGCTGCAACTAATGCGAAACTGGGTGATCATCCTGAATTACGCACTGGAATAATCTCAGGCACTACAGTCGGCGGTATGGACAAAAGTGAAAATCTTTATACAGAATTGCTTAAAGATGATAATGAATATAATGTTTATATTGAAACTCATGACTGTGCCGATCATACTGAAAAAATTGCTGATTTTCTGAATATCAGTGGCTTTGTTTCAACAACAAGTACAGCTTGCTCATCTGCTGCAAATTCAATAATGTTTGGTGCCAGAATGATTATAAACGGAATACTCGACAGAGCTATCGTTGGTGGTTCCGAATGTCTTTCCAGATTTCATATAAATGGTTTTAACTCTCTGAAAATACTTGATACAGTTCCATGTCGACCTTTCGATAAAAACAGAGCCGGTATTACACTGGGTGAAGGTGCGGCTTATCTTGTTATTGAGTCGGAGGAAACATTAAGAATTACAGGAAATAAACCTTTATGTGAACTGACCGGTTATGGAAATTCATGCGAAGCGTTTCACCAAACAGCATCTTCACCTGATGGTTTTGGCGCTTATCTGGCTATGAAACAGGCACTTGATATGAGCGGTTTAAATGCTGATGAAATTGACTATATCAACGCTCACGGTACCGGAACCGATAATAATGACACTTCTGAAGGAAAAGCAATTGAAAGACTTTTTAATCCTAAACTCCCGCCTGTAAGCTCTACAAAATCTTTTACAGGTCATACAACAAGCGCTGCTGGCTCGGTTGAAGCAATAATGTGTATTCTATCCATGAAGTATAATATGCTTATCCCGAATCTGAATTTTAAAGATAAAATAGAAGAGCTTACATTTGAACCTGTATCTAAACTAATCGAAAATCATGAAGTGAGAAATACTCTGTCAAATTCATTCGGTTTTGGCGGTAATAATTCGTGCTTGATTTTTTCTAAAGTTTAATTCAAAAAAAATTAACAAACAGAATATTAATGGAAGCTTATATTCAGGGAACAGGTTGCATATCACCACAAAATACTATTGATAACAGCAGGTTTCTAGATGAAATCGCTGAATATAAGTTGTCTTTTCTCAAGTCAATTGAACCTGTTTACCGCGATTATCTTAATCCACTTGTTGCAAGAAGACTAAGCAGGATAATAAAAATGGGAATGACATCAGCTCTTATTGCTATTAGAGATTCAGGTGTTGAAGTTCCTGGCGGAATTATAACAGGAACCGGATTAGGCTGTGTTGAAGATACTGAAAAGTTCCTTATGACCATGATTGAGCATAACGAAACTTTGCTGAATCCTACTAATTTCATGCAATCAACTTATAATACAATAAGTTCGCAGATTGCAATCATGCTTAAATGCCATGGTTATAATAATACTTATGTTC
Organism: uncultured Bacteroidales bacterium; assembly: GCA_964512865.1. Lineage (GTDB taxonomy): Bacteria > Bacteroidota > Bacteroidia > Bacteroidales > CAIWKO01 > CAZELC01. Next base: position 11,049 of record CAZELC010000020.1, on the reverse strand, counting down.
ACCGCGGATTTTCATTTGAAAGCTCTTTATTGGATGCAATGATGCTTATTAATGACGGTGTAACTGAAAATGTCCTGGTAGGCGGAATAGATGAAATGACTGTAAATCATAGACATATAACCGGAAAAACAGGCTTCTGGAAAGAAGAAATCATATCTAACCTAGATTTACTGAGTACAAAGACAAAAGGTTCTTTAGCTGGTGAAGGTTCATCATTTTTCCTTATTAATAAAGAAAAAACTGATAAAAGCTATTGTAGACTTAATGCAGTAAAAACATTTTATAAACCTGACGGTTCCATGGAAGTGTTAAAAAAAATAGATTATTTTCTTGAAAGCAATAATCTTAAGAATTATGATATCGATTTGGTGCTTTTTGGTTTTAATGGTGACGCCGAAGCAGATAAGGTTTATTACGAAGTAAACGAAAGATTGAAAACTCAGCATTTTGCTTATTTTAAACATCTTTGCGGTGAATATCATACAGCTTCAGCCTTTGCATTGTGGCTGGCCAGCAATATTATTAAAAAGCAAACCATTCCTCAAATAGTGAAGCTTGATAAATTTGAAGTATCGAATGTTAATAAAGTGTTGATATACAATCATTACGCGATGAATGAACATTCGTTGATGCTTTTATCTAAAGTTTAAATATTTTTTTTACGTTATTGACTTTGTAATTAGTTGTAAAACAACAATATTTTAAACTTGCAGAATTATGTCATTTTTATGACTTGATCAGGTAAGCAGTTTTAAATATTTTGAAAGTATATCAAATCAAAAACAAATTACATTTTATGGTATCAAATGAAATTATTCCTTTTTTAAAGGAAATCAGCTCAAATAATAATCGTGAATGGTTTGCCGCAAACAAACACAGATATGATAAGATAAAACTGGCCTTTGAAGGTTTCTGCGATAAGCTTATTGCAGAAATTGCTGATTTTGACAATGATATTAAAATTGTTCCTGCAAAAGATTGCACATTTAGAATTTACAGAGATACCAGATTTTCACCGGATAAAACACCATATAAAAACAATATGGGATGTTTTATTACTCCAAAAGGTAAAAATGGGAATTCTGCAGGTTATTATTTTCATATTGAACCCGGAAATATTATGATAGCAGGTGGAATTTATATGCCACCAGCAGATATTTTGAAAAAAATCAGAAGCGAAATATATTATAATGCAAATGAATTCATTAATATAATAAGCGACAAAAAATTTGTGCAGTTTTTCGGGCAAATTGAAGAGGAAGGTAAATTGAAAAAGGCGCCTAAAGATTTTCCGGCTGATTTTGAGCATATTGATCTTCTTAAATATAAACATTACACGGTTATAAATGCTGTAAATGAAGACTTTATCTACAAAAGTGAATTTCTGAATTATTCAATTGAAGTTTTCAAAGCAATGATGCCTTTAAACAGGTTTTTAAGAAGAGCTTGCGGAGAATGATATTTTGATGTTTTATACTCTGACTTGCCTATTCTCTTTTTCAAGATATTTCTATGTTTTCAACATTTTTCCAGTTGAAAAAAAACTAAAATTTTTAATAGTTCGTTTCGATTATTTTTAGTAATTTTGTTTTATTGTGAAAACTAATTAATTGTCTGAAAATGAGCGAAAAAGAAAAAGATTTATTGTCACCGGAACTGATAGATAAAAATAATGATTATAACGCCGATAGTATAAAAGTTCTTGAAGGTCTAGAAGCCGTCAGAAAACGACCTGCAATGTATATTGGTGATATTAGTGTTAGAGGATTACATCATCTTGTATATGAGGTTGTTGACAATTCTATTGACGAAGCCTTGGCGGGATATTGCAATCGTATTGAGGTAATAATTCATGCAAATAACTCTATTACAGTTATTGATAATGGTCGTGGTATTCCTACAGGTATGCACGAAAAGGAAAACCGCTCAGCACTCGAAGTTGTCATGACTGTGCTTCATGCCGGTGGTAAATTCGATAAAGGTTCATACAAAGTATCAGGCGGACTTCATGGTGTTGGAGTTTCATGTGTTAATGCCTTGTCGAGTCATCTTAAAGTCAATGTTTACAGGGAAGGAAAAATTTTCGAACAGGAATATTCCCGTGGAAATCCTTTGTATGAAGTGAAAATTGTTGGAGACTCTGAGCTTACAGGTACAACTATTAGCTTTACTCCTGATAATTCAATTTTTATTGTTTCTGAATACAGTTATGATATTCTAGCATCCAGAATGCGCGAGTTAGCCTATCTTAACAAAGGAGTTACAATAACTTTAAAAGATGAAAGAGAGAAGGACGAAAATGATGAGTATGTTCAGGAAACCTTTTATTCAGATAATGGTCTTAAAGATTTTATAGAATATCTCGATTTTAATCGTGAAAAACTTATCCCTGAACCAATTTGCGTTGAAGGGGTAAAAAATGATATTCCAGTTGAAATTTCTCTTCAATACAATACTTCTTTTGCTGAAAATGTTCACTCTTATGTTAACAATATCAACACACATGAAGGCGGTACACATCTTTCAGGTTTTCGCCGTGGTCTAACCAGAACATTAAAAACTTATGCAGAGAAATCAGGAATGCTTGATAAGATTAAGTTTGAGATAAATGGTGACGACTTCCGTGAAGGACTTACAGCAATCATTTCCGCTAAAGTTCAGGAACCACAATTTGAAGGGCAAACTAAAACAAAGCTTGGTAATAATGAAGTAATGGGCGCTGTAGATCAGCTTGTTAGCGAAAAACTAAGTTATTATTTAGAAGAAAATCCAAAAGAAGCAAGAACTATCGTAAACAAAGTGATTCTTGCAGCAACCGCCCGTCATGCTGCCCGAAAAGCTCGTGAACTTGTTCAGCGAAAAAATGTCCTCAGTGGTTCAGGTCTGCCCGGTAAACTTGCCGACTGTAGTGAACGTGATCCGGAGTTTTGTGAGATATACCTCGTTGAAGGTGATTCTGCTGGTGGAACTGCAAAACAGGGAAGAGACAGAAGGTTTCAGGCAATTTTGCCGCTTCGTGGTAAAATTCTGAATGTTGAAAAAGCAATGCAACATAAAATTTTTGAAAATGAAGAAATTCGCAATATGTTCACAGCACTTGGAATTTCTATCGGAACTTCAGAAGACTCAAAAGCTCTTAACCTCGACAAATTAAGGTACCATAAAGTAATAATTATGACCGATGCCGACGTTGACGGTAGTCATATAGCAACTTTGATACTTACATTCTTCTTCCGTTATATGACAGAATTAATTGAACGCGGTTATGTTTATATTGCTACACCGCCACTTTATCTGATAAAAAAAGGAAAAGAAGAACAATACTGCTGGACAGAGGACCAACGTACTGCAATTGTTAATGAGTATACGCAGGCAGGTGGAAAAGAATCAAATATTCATATTCAGCGCTATAAAGGTCTTGGTGAAATGAACTCGGAACAGCTTTGGGAAACGACCATGAATCCTGAAAAACGCACTTTAAGACAAGTTTCTATTGTTAATGGTACAGAAGCTGACAGGATTTTCTCAATGCTAATGGGTGATGAAGTCCCACCTAGACGTGAGTTTATTGAGAAACATGCAAAATATGCAAGGATTGACATTTAAAAAACTTCTCTGATAGACGTCAGTTCGGGTATGAGCCCAGAGCGGAGCGAAGGGCAGGGGAAACTTATAATCCAAAATTATTCTGATGGAAATTTCAGAAGGAAAGCATAATTGTCTCATCGATCTGTCAAAGCTTAAAAACCTATATTGCGGGCTTGGGCAATTTTCATTGAGCTTAGGAAATCATCTTTCTGAAATTCATGATGATTCGCTGAAATTTAGTTTTCTGGTTCCGAAAAATTTAAAATCTGATTTTGAAAAAACTGAAAAGGAAATATTATCATTAAAACATAGATATTTTCCACAAATCTGCAAAAAGTATGACTTATGGCATTCTGTTCATCAGGGTTCACCATATTTTCCTTCCGATAAAAAAACTCCTTATATTCTTACAATTCATGATCTTAACTTTCTGGATGAAAAAAGCCCTGCTAAAGCTGAACTGAGAATGCAAAACCTACAGAAGCGAATTGATAGGGCAACTGTAATTACAGCAATTTCGCAATTTACTGCAAATGAGGTTAAAAGCCATTTTGATCTTAAATCGAAAGAAGTAAAAGTGATTTATAATGGAGTTGATATTATTGAATTTCCGTATGCCAAAAAGCCTGAGTTTATTGTAGATGGAGAATTTTTGTTTTCAATAGGAGTTATTAAAAAGAAAAAGAACTTTAAAGTGCTTTTAGGTTTCCTTTCAAAACTTCCTGATATTAAGCTTGTTATTGCGGGTGATAATTCAGATTCTTATGCAGATGAAATTATTTACGAGGCAAAAAGTTTAGGGTTGGCTGAAAGAGTATTAATTCCCGGAAAGATAAATGATGAAGAAAAATTTTGGCTTTATAAAAATTGTAAGGCATTTGTTTTTCCTTCTTTACTTGAAGGATTTGGTCTGCCGGTAGTTGAAGCTATGAGGTTTGGTAAACCCGTTTTTCTATCGAAATTCTCCAGTTTACCTGAAATCGGTGGTAAAGTAGCATATTATTGGGACGATTTTGATCCAAAAAATATGGCGGAGCTGTTCAAGGTAAAAATGATTGAATATCAGGATGATATTGATAAAAAGCAAAGAATAATTGAGCATTCAAAAAAGTTTAGCTGGAGAAAATCTGCTGAAGAATATGTTGATGTTTATAAATCGGTGCTAAAAGGGCTGAACCCCTTGGAGTTTTGAGGAAATTTAATAGCCACGACCTTAAGGTCGTGGCTATTAAATATATACAATATAATCAGGGCTTTAGCCCTTCATTCATCAAAATTATAATTCTTGATAAATTCATCATATTCTTCCTGAAATGTCTTTTTGCTATGATGATCTTCCTGTTTGTTAATATAACCATTGACCATTGCGAAATTTGACCGGCTAAATGATACAGCAAAATATTCATCCTGCCAACCGAATTTTTCAGCAAACTTGAGGTTTTTATTTGCCCAATGTGAGGATTCTCCTTTTATCAGATTCATAATTGTTGCAATATTCTGATCTGATGACATTGAAATAATGCAATGAATATGATTTTCGTATCCATTAATATTTAGCAGGAAAATATTCTTGGATTTAGCATAATCTCTTATATGATCGCAAATCGATTGCATATTTCCTTTTACAAGGAATTTCTTGCGGTCTTTTGTAGCCCAGACGGCATGAATTAAAATATTTGTATATGACATTGTAAACCGTTTTATCGAAAATACGAAAAAATCGATAATACCAAAAATTTGATTTGAATTTTTTAAGGGCTGAGGCCCTTGGCGTTTTGAAAATATTTAATAGCCACGACATTAATGTCGTGGCTATTAAATATATACCCTATAATCAGGGCTTTAGCCCTTATAATTTTTTTACAAAAAACAATATTTTTATTTTGTCAATAAAAATATTGTTCGTAATTTTGCGAACAACAAACATCTGAAATAATGGCTGCTCAAAATATAATAGATTATAATGAAGATGAGATTATTATAGCACGCTTTGCAAAAGCAATGGGTCACCCCGCAAGAATTGCAATACTGAACTATCTCAGCTCACTGAATTGCTGCTATTTTGGTGATATTGACAAAGAACTTCCGATTTCAAAAGCCACTGTTTCACAACATCTTGCAGAACTTAAAAAAGCAGGGTTGATTCAGGGATCAATAGAACCACCTAAAGTAAAATACTGTATTAACATGGTAAACTGGGAACTGGCTAAAAAAGTATTTGAAAAATTATTTGCACAATGTAGTTGTTGTGATGGGATTAGAAAATGCTGATATGTAATTAAATGAGTTCAGTGCGCTAAACATTGAACACAGAACTAAATCAATAAATCATAAATCAAAAATCTAAAATAAAATTATGGAAATCAAAATATTAGGAACAGGCTGCAGTAACTGCAAAACTCTTGAAAAATATGTACATGAAGCTGTTAAAGAATTAAATATTACAGCTGATATCGAAAAAGTAGAAGATATTCAGAAAATAATGTCGTATGGAATAATGCGAACACCTGGATTGGTGGTTGACGGAAAAGTTCTGATCGCCGGAAGAATTCCTTCAGTTAAAGAAATTAAAGAAATTTTAAGTAAATAATAATCATAAAATTCTGAAATATGAAAAAGACAATTAATCTTTTATTATTTGCCGTAATAGTATTATTTCTGACTTCTTGCGGCGGAAACAGCAATACATCGGAAAAAGTTAACAATAACAAAAGTGATTCGTCTGCTAATGGTTCTGAGAAAAAAGCTGAAGCGGATAATGGGCCAGTGGCTGATAAAAATATGACGAATCCACAACCGGTTAGTGCTAATAAAATAATTTATATCTATAATTTTCATCTTGTAAACAGATGTGCTAGTTGCATCGCTATTGAAAATGCAACAGTGAAAACTTTAAAGACGTATTTTTCAAAGGAACAGGAAAGCGGCAGAATTAGGTTTTCAAGTGTAAATGTTGAGGCTGATGCAAATAAAGCACTCGCTGAAAAATATCAGGCTTCAGGTTCTTCACTTTTTGTTACAGGAACTGTTGATGGAAAAGAGAAAACATTTGACCTCACAGCTGATGGATTCAAATATGCCAAGACCAAAGAAGATAAATTTATAAGCATTTTAAAAGCTAAATTAGAGGAATTACTTAAATAGCCTGAAAAATGAAAAAAACAATTTTAGTTTCATTGTTTATTTTGCTATTTGCCAGTATATTCGGACAAAAGGTTGCCGATACCATTATCGCAAACAATCAGAAAAATCTTAAACTGAAAGTTTATTATTTTCATATCACAAACCGCTGTCATACATGTACTTCAATTGAAGTTAACATAAGAAAGACAATCTTTGACAATTTTGCAAACGAACTAGAGCTCGGTATCATTGATCTTTATATCATGAACTGTGAAAAGCCTGAAAATCAGGATTTAGTCAAAAAGTACGATGCTTATGGTTCAACTACGGTTTTATGTCAGTACAATAATGGTAAGGAAGGTAAATCTGAAGATATATCAAACTGGGCTTTTCAAAAAGTGAATAAGCCTGAAGAATTTATCAGCGGACTTAAACAAAAAATTACTGCAATTCTAAACGCAAAATAAATGGAATTTCTCCAGAATTTACTTGATAACACAACTGCTCCGGTTCTTTATGCACTTATTTTAGGATTAATGACTGCTATCAGTCCATGTCCTTTGGCAGCAAATATCACTGCTATAGGTTTCATCAGCAAGGATATAGAAGATAAAAAACGAATTTTTTATAATGGATTACTTTATACCTTAGGACGCACTATCAGTTATTCCGTTCTCGGTATTATTCTGTATCTTCTGGTTTACAAATTTCAGATAATCAGCAATTTCAGTTTTGAAAGGTTTTTTAAAGTAAACAGCGAAAAAATTCTTGGTCCTTTATTAATTATTATTGGTATATTGATGCTAGATTTTATCAAGATCAGGATCCCTTTTTTTAACAAATGGACTGAAAAAGCCGGACAGAGAAAAAAGAAAACTGGATGGAGTGCTTTATTGCTCGGGATCATATTTGCGTTGGCATTTTGTCCTTATAGCGGAGTTCTTTATTTTGGAATGCTTATTCCAATGAGCATTGCGAGTCCGTCAGGTTTGCTTTTACCTCCTGTTTTCGCTGTTGCAACCGGACTTCCGGTAATCATTGTTGCATGGATACTTGCATTTAGTGTAGCCAGTCTTGGGAGTTTCTATAATAAAGTGCGAAATTTTGAAAAGTGGTTCAGGAGAGTGGTTGCCGTGGTCTTTATTATTGTAGGGTGTTACTATATTTATATTTTCTTCATCGCAAACTGATAATTAACTGAAGTGAAACTTTTTAGGTCACATATTTATAAAATAATATTGCCTATTGCTTTATTGCCAGTATGGTTTTTAGTTTATTATTTTCTCCAGCCGGCAGTTAACTTATTTATTGATAATATATTAGCTCTTGAAAAAGGTACTCACCTTACTGAATCATTACGTTTTTTTATTTTCGAAGTACCTAAAGTTCTTATGCTTCTGACGCTTATTATTTTCTTTGTTGGGATAGTAAGATCATTTTTTACACCTGAACGAACAAGAAAAGCACTTGAAGGAAAATCACTTTTTGCCGGCAATATTATGGCAAGCGGACTTGGAATAGTTACACCATTTTGCTCTTGTTCTGCAATTCCATTATTTCTGGGTTTTGTTGAGGCAGGAATTCCTATTGGAGTTACATTTTCTTTTCTGATAGCTGCACCGATGATAAATGAAGTAGCAGTTGTATTGCTTTTCGGAATGTTTGGATGGCAAACAGCTTTGATTTATGTCGTAACAGGTTTGTTTATAGCAATTTTAGCAGGTTGGGTTATCGGTAAATTAAAACTTGAAAAATGGATAGAACCATGGGTTTTTCAAACCAAAGTTGGAAATAGCGGTCTAGGCGAAGAGAAAATACAGTTTTCTGAAAGGATACAATTTGGTTATAATGCAGTAAAAGAAATAGTTGGCAAAGTCTGGCTATACGTAATGCTAGGAATTGCTGTAGGTGCAGCTGCGCATGGTTATGTTCCGGCAGAATTCATGGCTTCGCTTATGGGAAAATCAGCCTGGTATTCAATTCCGTTATCTGTTCTGATTGGCATTCCACTTTATTCAAACGCCGCCGGAATAGTTCCAATAGTTTCTGTTTTGATTGAAAAGGGAGCATCGCTAGGAACTGCACTTGCATTTATGATGTCTGTCATCGGCTTATCACTTCCTGAAATGATAATTCTCAGAAAAGTTCTTAAGCTTCCTTTAATCTTTACTTTTATTGGTGTTGTAGGATTAGGTATTATTATAATAGGTTATTTGTTTAATCTGATATTTTAAAATCCGAAAATGAAAAATTATTTTCCAAAAGAAGCATTTGAACTTTCTCAAAATGGTGCAATAATTATTGATGTAAGGGAAGAATATATGGGCTATTATAAATTATTTGATGTTGAAGAAGTTATATATTGCCCGTTAAGCAAGCTTGAGGAAAAATTTATGGAATTGCCGAAAGATAAACTGTTAATATTTGTAGATGCCGTGGGTTTGCATAGCAAAGAAGCTGTGGAATTAATGACAGAGAAAGGTTTCGAAAATATAGGAAATCTGGTCGGCGGAATCTTGGAGTGGGAACTTGACGGACTTCCACTATTAGTCGATAAGGCTCAGGAACTTAACGGTGCCTGTCCATGCCAACTCAGAACTCATAAACGTAAATAAATCTATTTGAAAATTGATTAATTTGAATATATGAAAATGAAATAATTATGAGGGATGACAAAAGGAATATCATTGTTGAAATGACTTTCAATTTTGCTATAGAAATTATTGAATTTTGTGAATTGTTAGAGTTAAATCGAAAGTACATCGTTGCCAGGCAGCTTCTAAAATCTGGAACTTCAATAGGAGCAAATGTACGGGAAGCTCAAAATGCAGAAAGCAAAGCTGATTTTATTCATAAAATGAAAATTGCAGCCAAAGAAGCTGATGAGACTGAATATTGGTTGTTATTATGCAAATTATCAAAGAATTACCCGGATAATCAACTTCTTATTGATGAAAATACTAAAATAATAAAAATGCTTTCTAAAATAATAAGTTCATCAAAAACCAACATAAAACGTGCATAACAATTTTCAAATCATCACATCATCAAATTTTCAAATCAATACATCGCCAAATTTTCAAATCAACACACCATCAAATTTTCAAATTAAATAAGTAATGACAATGAAAAAGATACTAATAATTTGTACCGGCAATTCCTGCCGGAGCCAGATGGCAGAAGGCTTTCTCAGAAGCTTTGATGATAAGCTTAAAGTTTATTCAGCCGGAACAAAACCTGAAAAACAAATTAATCCTTATGCTGTTCAGGTGATGAAAGAAATTGGTATTGATATAAATGGACAGTTTCCAAAGCATATAAATAGTTTTATTGCTGATACATTTGATTTCGTTATTACCGTTTGTGATAATGCGAAAGAAACATGCCCAATATTTCTTGGCAGCGTAAAAAAACGCCTCCATATAGGCTTCGATGATCCTGCAGATGCTACGGGAACTGATGAGGAAAAGCTTTTGGTTTACAGGAAAATACGTGATGAAATAAAAGTAAAGTTTACTGAATTTTACAATGAGTTTATTAATTCGGATGAAAAATAGATTTATTACGGGATATATTGAAACTGCTATTGGAAATGTCCCTGTCGTAGAGACTAAACTTAGATGTAATGACATTATCGGAACAGTGAAGGTCCGATGGTCAATCAGAAGAAATAGTTATAGGGTTGACCCGGGATTGTATGCAGTTGGGAAACCTGATAAATGGTCGGACGTTTTTGTTACGGCAAATTATAAGTTTTCTTTTGACATGGTGCGTAAAAATCTTGATGGGTTAAATGCTTGGTTGCTAGTGCTTGACACAAAAGGTATTAATGTATGGTGTGCAGCAGGAAAAGGAACTTTTGGTACAAAAGAACTGATTTTCAGAGTAAATGCACTGTTTCTGGAAAATGTTGTTGAACATCGCCGTTTGATTCTACCTCAGTTAGGTGCAGTTGGTGTTGCTGCTCATGATGTGAAAAAGTTTACGGGATTTACTGTGGTTTATGGTACTGTCAGAGCTGATGATATCAAGAGCTTTATTAGTGCAGGTTACAAAGCTGATAAGGAAATGCGAAAAGTCAGATTTGATTTTAAAGATCGCCTCAAGCTAATTCCGGTTGATTTTGTTTATGGTAAATACTATTTGCTTATTGCATTTGCTCTTATTTTAATTATCTCAGGTTTGAGTAAATCTGGTTTTCTAATTGATAATGCTGTTAATAAAGGACTTATCGGCATCCTGAATATTTTTCTGGCTTATACTGCCGGAATAATTTTTACGCCGATGCTGCTTCCATATATACCTTTCAAAAGTTTTTCGCTCAAAGGTTTTATTATG
>CAZELC010000019.1:0-16535 GCA_964512865.1 uncultured Bacteroidales bacterium | reverse complement strand
GCAACGGAACAGGAGCAAAAAGCGGAGGATCTTTCAATCAGTGTCCTACATGTAAAGGAGCCGGACAGGTTTCACAAGTTACTAATACTTTTCTTGGAAGAATGCAAACGACCACTACTTGTCCTACATGTGGTGGCGAAGGACAGACCATTTCGGAAAAATGCACAACATGTTTCGGTAATGGAATTGTTAAAGGTGAAGAAATTATCACAATTAATATCCCTGCCGGTGTTTCAGAAGGAATGCAGCTTTCAATGAGCGGTAAAGGTAACGCTGCTGCTCGTGGCGGTATGCCAGGTGACCTTATTATTGTCATTGAGGAAGTTGAACATCCGCATCTTACCAGAGAAGGCAATAATCTTCTCTATGAACATTATATCAGTTTTCCTGAAGCTGTATTGGGAACTAATATTGAAGTACCAACTATTGATGGAAAAGCCAGAATAAAAATTGACCCCGGCACACAATCCGGAAAAATACTCAGGCTTAAAGGAAAAGGCCTTCCTTCGCTTAACGCTTATGGGCGAGGTGATATTTTGATAAGCCTTAATGTATGGACACCTCAAAATGTTACCAAAGAAGAAAAGAAGATAATTGAAGGCTTCCAGAAATCTGAAAGTTTTATTCCAAACCCAGGAAAAGAAAGAAACTTTTTCGATAAAATGAGAGAGTTCTTTCACTAATATCTTTTTTACACAAACTCCAAAAAAATGGATTTATTCGTAGCAAATGAAGTTACAAAGAGATATGCTAATCATACTGCTCTTAACAAAGTAAGTATTAATGTTCCTGAACAAAGCATTTTTGGACTTCTCGGCCCTAATGGTGCCGGTAAAACTTCCCTTATAAGAATAATTAATATGATTACTGCTCCCGACGAAGGACAGCTTTTTATTTCCGGTGAAAAACTAAACCCAAAACACAAGGAAACAATTGGCTATCTTCCCGAAGAAAGAGGACTTTATAAGAAAATGAAAGTCGGCGAACAGGCATTATATCTTGCACAGTTAAAAGGACTTACACATAAGGAAGCCACAATTAGACTAAAAAAATGGTTTAAAAAATTTGATATTTACCCTTGGTGGAATCGGAAAGTTGAAGAACTTTCAAAAGGCATGCAGCAAAAAGTACAATTCATTGTTACTGTTATCCATGAACCTAAATTACTGATATTTGATGAACCTTTCAGTGGTTTCGACCCTATAAATGCTAATCTTATCAGAGATGAAATCCTTAAGTTAAAGGATAATGGCGCAACTATTATTTTTTCTACCCATAATATGGCCTCCGTTGAAGAACTTTGCGATCATATTGCTCTAATAAACAAATCGAATAAAATTTTGGAAGGAAAAGTTAAAGATATTAAAAATACCTATAAAACAAACACTTACGAGATTGAAATGCTTGACTTTTCAGGAAGCCTCACTGATAAACTTAACGGGAATTTTGAACTTCTTGCTGAGAGTTTACATGATGGAATTTTCAATGCCAAAATTAAACTTCTTAATAATTCTAAACCAAACGACCTGCTCGGAATATTGCTGCAAAACGCTGCAATACATTCGTTTAACGAAATAATTCCAACTATGAATGATATTTTTATTACTATGGTAGGACAGGATTTGCAAAATAATAATAACAGTAACTATACTGAATAAACAAAATTCCGTAAAAGAGTAAAAAATGAAGAAAATACTGATAATAATACAACGCGAATATTATTCAAGGGTAAAAAAAAGGACGTTTATAATTATGACTATTCTCGGTCCCATTTTGATGGCCGGAGTAATGATTGTTCCTTATTTTATTGCTAAAATGGGTGATGAAGAAAGAAAAATCAACGTGGTTGATGAGACAGGAATTTATTATCAAAAGCTTCAAAGCAATAAAACAATTAAATTCAACTACCTGCTTGATGATATTGAGACCGCTAAAAGTAAATTCGATGCGCAAAAGGCCTACGCTTTACTATATATTCCAAAGCCTTCAGCTAACAAACCTACTTTTGCAATTTTGTACTACTCCAATAAACAACCAAGCATAACAGTCACATCGTATATTCAGGACAAAATGAAGTATGCTTTTGAGAACGAAGTGCTTGTGAGAGATTTTGGCATCGAAAAGAAACAGATAGATGCAATTAAAACTTCTATTACTATTCAACCTGAAAATATAAGCACCGGCGAAAGCACACAACCGGTTCTATCGACATTTATTGGTATTTTCGGAGGTGTTCTGATTTATTTTTTCATTTTCCTTTTCGGCTCACAGGTAATGCGTGGAGTAATTGAGGAAAAAACTTCAAGGATTGTTGAGGTAATTGTTTCATCTGTAAAACCTTTTCAGCTGATGATGGGAAAAATTCTCGGTATTGCACTTGTGGGGCTGACACAATTCCTTTTGTGGATTATTTTGACATTAAGCATTGTTGGAATATTTCAGGTTTCTTTCGCAGACAAAATGAATGTTAAAACTGAAAAGCAACAATTTCAGGTGGAAAACAATGCCCTTTTTCCGGAAAACACAAAAACTCACGATAGTAATGTAGATGAAAATGAGATGAATAGTGTGTTTAAAAGCATTGGCAACTATGATTTTATTCAGATAACACTAGCATTCCTGTTTTTTTTCATGTTTGGATATCTTATGTATGCTGCTCTCTTTGCGGCAATTGGCTCGGCAGTCGACAGCGAAGCCGATACGCAGCAATTTATGTTGCCGATTACGGTACCACTTATTTTTGCATTTGTAATGATGCAATATATAATTGAAAATCCGCAGGGTCCGATGGCATTTTGGCTTTCAATAATACCTCTCACCTCTCCTATTGTGATGATGATACGATTACCTTTTGGAGTTCCGGCATTTGACTTTTACCTTTCAATGGCATTGCTTGTTCTGGGATTTCTTGGTACAACATGGATTGCAGGTAAAATCTACCGTACAGGCATTCTCATGTATGGTAAGAAAGTAAGCTACAAAGAGTTATGGAAGTGGCTTACTTACAAAAGCTAGAGCTAACTTATTTAAAACTCCTTAATATTCTCCATCCCAATTTATTTTTCAAGCAGCCATTCAAATATATTTTTATGTATTATACCTGCTCTGTTTTGCGGAAAAGATTCGGTTGTCAAAAGAAATTTAGGATAGTTATCATTCAAGGATTCTAATGATTTAAATTCTCGCTCTGCAGTATCTGCGTTTGAAATCTCCCATGCAACCTGATAATATTCAATTTCACCATTGCGATTTTTTACTGTAAAGTCAATTTCGCCATTTCGAAGGGCACCTGTCCAAATTTTGTATCCCCTTCTTAAAAGTTCAAGACATACAACATTTTCAAGGATATGACCCCTGTCTGCTGTTCGTTCCTTGCCAACTAGTACATTCAATAAGCCCAAATCTACAAGATAATATTTTTCCTGTGTAGCAAGTTGTTTTTTCCCTTTAATATCAAAACGATTTACACAGTAAAAGACAAAACTTTCTACTAAATACGCAATAAATTTCTCAACAGTTGCGTGGTGAACGCTCTGATTGTCGGCTTTCAAAGCTTTTGAGATACTACTTGGAGACAACTGGTTACCTATATTTGCTGCTACAAATTTTGCAACATTGCTAAACGCTCGTTTATCATTTATTTTGTGCCGATGTGTAATATCCTTTTCAATAATCGTTGCATATAACGCTTCCAGATATTCGTAAACTTTATCAAATCCTTCTTCACGCAATTTTATACCTTGGGGTAATGAAGTTTCATTTACATAATCATAAAATAAGGCTAAATAATTTTGATATTTGTTATTCGTAGCAATACTTCTTATTTCTAAATACTCGGCAAAAGAAAACGGCAAAATTGATATTTCTATATATCTACCACTCAATAAAGTAGCCAATTCACTTGACAATAAATTTGCATTTGACCCTGTGATATAAACGTCTATATTTTTGCTTGCAAAAAGCCCATCTACCAATTTTTCAAAATCACTTATATTCTGAATTTCATCAAGAAAAATGTAATTCAGCTTGTTCTCTTGCAATTTCGCTTTAATTTCAAAATAAAGGGTATTCCAAGATTTGTTGAGAAAATTTTCAGGCAATTCAAAATTGTAAAATTGCACTTGTTCTGGGTTTACTCCCCCGTTTAGCAAACGTGTTCTAAATAATTCTAACAGTGAGGATTTTCCCGAACGGCGCAATCCTGTCACCACTTTGATTATTTCTTTGTCCTTATATGACAATAATTTTTCAATATATTCTTTTCGTTCTATTAAGTTTTTCATATTGTAAAGATAGATAAAATTATCAAAACTTGCAAATTTTACAAGTTTTGATAACATTCGTACAATAAATATTCTTTTTGCGTTGTAATTCTCAGAGTTACTAACAAAATATAATTTTACTTCTAAGTTGAAATAATCTTGCAGGAAATATAATAATGCTAATTTCTAAAAGTCCAACAAACTTTTTATCACATTTGCCAGACTATCAAACTTTGGCTTAAGTGCGGTTTCAGATAGAGGAATATTAACAGGAACATTTAATTTTAAAGGAATCTTGCCATGCACCGGCAAAGTGTACGGGAAAGTTATTATTGCTTCACTTTTTACCGGAACATCAAGCGGAACCCGCATATTTATCGGAATATTGAGTTTAATGTTAACGGGTATCTTCTCAGAAATCGGAATAGAAACAGGAATAGCCGTTTGAAATGGAATCCTGCCAAGGTCAAGACTGATATTTTGTTTTAAAGGTATTACAGTATAAAGTGGCAGATTTATTCCTTTCTTTCCTTTTAATGGAATTGTAACCTTTTGGTCAACAGGAATTTTCTCGTCAAGGAAAACAGTAAGCTTATCTTTGATTAATATTGCTGTATCAACCTGAATAAGTTTATTTACGACAATATTTATCGGTACATCAATCATCTGATCAACAGGAACAACATCACTGATATTTATTGTATTTTTAAACTGTAACTCTACAAAAACCTTTACTTTTTGCGTTACTTTAAATTCTGTGTTTATTTCAAGAGTATCGTTGTACGGAACATTATATTTTATTCTGGCCTCACCAAGACTCTTCAAGATATCATACGCATTATTGAGCTTATTTCCTGCATTTATCTTCATGTAAACCAGCACAATAACAATTAAAATATTCAGTACAAGTGAAATTAACGCTATTGATCTGACGAATGTTCTTTTTTTTTCTGTTTTTGTTTCCATGGAAAATTGAAAGTACAAACCTACATATTTTTCTTTAAAAATGAAATTCTAACAAAAAATCATTGTAAGTTTGTATTAACATTAGTACTTAAAGTGAACTAAAGTTTAAAGTGCCATAAATTTATCAAACAAAAACTATATTCTTACATTAACTTTAAGTACTTTAGGCACTCAAGGCAATTTAGGCACTGAAATAATTGCTATTTCTTATACTAATGATTTTCCTTGGCCAACTGCGGTTTTCGTATATTATTCTGAAAGTACAAACCTACATTATTTTGAAAAAAACACAAATTTAACGAAACTATATTGTCTCAAAACAGGAAAATATAAAATCTTACCAGTTGTGCTATTGACTTTGTAATTAATAATCTGTGTTTTATTGAACTTAACAAAATAGAGCATCGAAAGGCTTGGTCAGACAATCAGTTTATTATGATTCAACAGCAAAGCGCCTAAATCTTATAAAAAATAAGGTTTTTTATTCCAAAATTTTTTTTATCTCTTTTTTTTCCTTAAATTTGAAATGTTATTAAATTTAAACTTAAACTCCGACAATATGAAGAAATTGATTTTTACATTTTTTGCATTATGGATTTTCGTAAGTAGGCTTTTTGCCCAATTACCTGTCTGCGTTAAAGATATTAATGCTGCAGGAGGTGATAGTTACCCCCTGGATTTTTGTGTTTTCAATGGATTATTGTATTTCACGGCATCTGATGGTATCGTACGAAACCTTTACGCAACTGACGGCACTAGTGCCGGTACTGTTATGATAAAAGACTCGATAGACCCAAGCATAATGGTTGTTGTAAATAATAAATTGGTGTTTGATAATTTTTATTTTAACGGTTTTGGTTTATACGCTAGCGATGGAACAGCGCAAGGCACCAATTTGATTTACCCCGGATTGGATTTAAATTTATCGGGAGTAAGTAACTCTTACAAAGTCTGGAATAATCTGCTTTATTTCTATGCGCAATATCCTTCCAATGAGAATTGTGAAGTTTGGGTTACTGATGGCACAGATGTAGGAACTGCTATGCTTAAAAATATTGGACCGGGAATAAAAAATGGGATACATCCTAATATTTATAGTAATATAGTTGAATATAGTAATAAATTGTATTTTGCAGCAAACGACAGCATTCATGGGATGGAACTTTGGAGTACCAATGGAACAACTGCAGGTACTCAAATGGTAAAAGATATTAGAACGGGTACAGCTGATGGCTTTGGACAATATTGCGAAATGAAAGTTTACAACAACAAACTTTTTTTTGATGCTAACAATGGTTCAAGCGGCGCAGAATTATGGTCAACCGATGGCACTTCTTCTGGAACTACTTTATTCAAGGATATTAATCCAGGTGCTTCAGGATCTTTGTATGCATTAAATATGTATGTAGTAACTTTTGGAATTGGTAATTCCCGCCTGCTTTTTAATGCAAATGACGGTGTACATGGAGTGGAACCATGGATAAGCAACGGCACATCGGCAGGCACTAATATTCTGAAAGATATTTATCCTGGCACAAAAAATTCTTTTGCTACTGCTAGTTTTTTTGGTAAAGATTATTTGTTTAAATTTTATTTTAGGGCTAACGATTCAGTTCATGGACATGAGTTATGGATAACTGATGGTACTACAGGTGGTACAAATATGATAAAAGATATTAATCCCGGTACAGAAAACTCATTACCAGGTCAATTTGTTGTATATCATGGCAAAATATATTTTGCTGCAATAGATTCCACAGGTGCAAAACAACTTTGGCGAACCGATGGAACCCTTTCAGGCACCGAAATGGTAGTTCCATCTATAGTAACTGCCAGCGACCCTGATGTTGAATATCTTCTGGTTCAAAATGGAGCTGTTTTATATTATTCTGCAGAATATAATACTTTAGGAAAAGAGCTCTGGAAACTGGATATTCCATGGTATATTAATACTTCAGTATCACCAACTGCCGGCGGAACGGCAACAGGCGGAGGTGGATTTCATCAGGGTGATGCTGTTAATCTGGTTGCTACACCCAATGCTAACTATACTTTTGTAAACTGGACAGAAAACTCTGTTGAAGTTTCAACTTTACCAAATTATAATTTTAATTGTGGAGCTTATGACCGCACACTGGTTGCTAATTTCCAGCTATCTGTTGGAGTTGATGAAATGAATCAATCAGCATTTTCTATTTCTCCGAATCCGGCAACTTCTGAACTGAATATTTACAATTCCGGTATTAATATTTCAAAAATATTAGTTTATGATTGTTCAGGCAGAATGTTATTAAATGTTGAAAAGCCTCTACAGAATAATGGAAATATTGTTATTGACATTTCAAAACTTCAGAGAGGATTGTACTATATAAATATTTCCGGTGAAGATTTTAATAACACTCAGAAGTTTGTGAAGTTATAATTCATAAGAAGTTTATAAAAGAGGTTGTTTCAAATTGGAAATAATTCTTTGTGGTAAATTATTTAAAAAATAAACCACTGGGAAAACAGAGATTTGAGACAGCCTCTTTTTTTTAGACAATATTATTTGTTTCCGCTTTCAATTTTTTCATAAAAAACTAAATTCTAACCAAAAATCATTGTAAGTTTGCATTAATATAAGTACTTAAAGTGCACCAAAGTTTAAAGCGCCTAAAGTTTATCAAATAAAAACTATATTCAAAAGTTAACTTTAAGTAATTTAGGCACTCTAGGCAATTTAGGCACTGAATTATTAAAGAAATTAATTGATTATGACCAATATTCTTGTAGTTGACGACGAAGTAAGCATAAGAGCAACATTAAAAGAGATACTGGAATATGAAAAATTCAGTGTTGATGAAGCTGCTGACGGTGCTGAAGCTTTACAGAAAGTAGCAAATAAAAGTTACGATCTGATACTCTGTGATATAAAAATGCCAAAAATGGATGGCATTGAAGTACTGAAAAACATTTTGAATACAACAGATATTCCTGTTGTTATGATTTCTGGTCATGGAACTATTGATACTGCCGTAGAAGCAATAAAACTCGGCGCATTTGATTATATTGCCAAACCACTGGATCTTAACAGGTTGCTAATTACAATCCGTAATGCTCTTGACAGGTCGGTATTAATTACTGAGACAAAAGTGCTCAAGAAAAAGATCAGCAAAAATTGGGAAATGATAGGTGAATCTGCTGAAATAAAAGCAGTTAAAGATATGATAGAAAGAGTTGCACCAACAGATGCGAGAGTTCTTATTACAGGTGAAAATGGTACAGGTAAAGAACTGGTTGCACGCTGGTTACATGAAAAAAGCAATCGTGCAAATTCAACCTTTATTGAAGTCAACTGCGCTGCGATTCCTTCCGAACTTATTGAAAGTCAGCTATTCGGACATGAAAAGGGCTCTTTTACATCAGCAATAAAACAACGTAAAGGAGATTTTGAACTTGCTGATGGAGGAACATTGTTTCTTGATGAAATTGGTGACATGAGTTTATCAGCTCAGGCAAAAGTTCTCAGAGCGCTTCAGGAAAATAAGATCACCAGAGTCGGTGGCGAAAAGGAAATATCTGTTAATGTTAGAGTTATTGCAGCGACAAATAAAAACCTAGTTGAAGAAATTGACAGAAGAAATTTCCGTGAAGACCTTTATCATAGGCTGAGCGTTATCCTAATCCAGGTACCACCATTGCACGAACGTAAGGAAGATATTCCTCTTCTGGCAAATCATTTTATAAAAGATATTTGCGAAAGCCAGGGAAAGCCAATCATGAAAATCGATCAATCAGCAATTTCAGAGTTGCAAAAAATACGTTGGACTGGAAATATCAGAGAACTCAGAAATGTTATCGAAAGGCTTGTAATACTTTGTGATACTGTTATTTTCGGCAAGGATGTAATAATGTATGCCCATCCGCTTAAAGGTAATAAATAAATTTTTGTTTACTGTTTGGGTGTTGGGGGTTCGGTGTTCGGTGTTCGGTGTTGGGGGGTTGGGTGTTCGGTGTTCAAAGTTAATTAGTTAATTAGTTAATTTGTTAATTGGTCAAATAAGTTAACAAGTTCATTATCCGCCCTTTTGCTCAAAAAATATTTACTATTTACAATCATCTTTTTGCTATTTTCTATTTGTTTTGAGCTTCACTTCAACATTTAACTTTGAACTTTGAACATTGAGTTTTATTTCTTTTCTTTATCAATAATATCTTTAAATTGACATCCTGCACAATCAGATCCGCAACCATTACATGGATTTTTCGGTTTACGGTAAGCTTTAATTATTTTATAAACCGCAATGATAACAGCAACACTAACAACAATATATGCAATTATCTCCTGTATCATTTATATTAATAAACTTCCAATTTGGTAAACAAGAAATGATATTAACCAAGCAACAACCGTTGTATAAATTGCGACAAAAACCGCCCATTTCCATTTTCCGGATTCTTTTTTAACAACCGCAATAACTGCCACGCAAGGAAAATATATCAGAATAAAAATCAAAAATGCAAAGGCAACCAACGGATTAAATATATTTTCTCCTTTTTTGGAACCCGAGGTATATTTTTCATTTTGCAGCTTGTATTGTAATGTGCCTGAGTGTTCATCAGTGTTGTTATCTGTTTGGTAAAGAATAGCCAAAGTGCTCACAACCACTTCTTTGCCGGCAATACCTGTGAGCAAACTTATTCCCATTTTCCAGTCAAAACCCAAGGGTTTTAAAACAGGCTCAATTGCTTTTCCGATTATGCCAATATAAGATTTTTCTACATGTTCAGCGTCTTTTGCTGCTTTAAGGTTATTGATTTCAGCATTAATTCTTTTTATTTCAGAAGTATCAGCAATATCGTCATTAATTAAAGCAAAGGTTTTAGTATTTATTTCCGAATCGTAATCTTTTGTGAAGTTAACATTTTTTGGGTAATACTCAAGAGCCCAGATAATTATTGATGCCAGCAGAATAACACCGCCAATTTTTTTCAGATACTGCGAAGCGCGGTTCCACATGTGTTTTATTGTTGAACGCAAAGTGGGAAGTCGATATGGTGGCAACTCCATAACAAAAGGAGCTTCCTTCGATCTGAACAAAGTTTTTTTGAAGATTATACCAAAAACAACTGCAAGTGCAACCCCGGAAAAGTAAATCAACAATAGCATCAATGCAGGATATTTAGGGAAAAATGCGCTGATTAACAGCACGTAAACAGGAAGGCGGGCGCTACATGACATAAAAGGAGTAATCAACATGGTAAGCAATCTGTCGTTTCTGTTTTCGATAGTTCTTGTTGCCATAATTGCAGGAACCGTACAACCGAAACCCATCATCATCGGGATAAAAGATTTGCCGTGCAACCCGATTTTATGCATTATTCTATCCATAATAAATGCAACACGAGCCATATATCCCGTATCTTCCATAAATGAAATAAAAAGAAAGAGTATCAAAATATTTGGAAGAAATACAATTACACCTCCTACTCCATTTATTATCCCATCTGTTATTAGGTCATTTAATGTTCCTGGTGGAAGTATATTTTCGATAAAACCACTAAAAATTTCCACAAGCCGCTCTATCCATTGCTTAGGGTAATTACCAAGACTGAATGTTGTGAAAAACATCAGTGAAAGGAACAAAATAAACACAGGAAATCCCATATACTTCCCTGTTAATACACTATCAATTTTTTCAGAGAAGTTTTTTTTCTTTATTTGCTCTGCTTTGTAAGTTTCTTTGAGAGCACCCGCAATAAAAGCATATTTAAAATCAGCAATAATAGTTTCACTGTCTTCGCTAAATGTTTTTTCAAGCTTTCCTATTTCCTTAGCAGAGATATTTTTAATTTGCTCGAAATTATTTGCACCGACAAGAACGCTCTCAATGTCTTTATCTTTTTCAAGTAATTTTATTGAAAGGTAACGCGAAGAGTACATGTCTGTTAAGGAATGATTCTGCTTAATTTCCTTCTGAATTGCAATAATAGCATCTTCAATGTCGAAGCCATAGTTTATATGTATATGCCTGATTTGCTCTTCATTATCCTCGTAGACTTCTATTACTTTATTAAAGAGTTCTTTAATTCCTTTACCTTTGGCAGCAACAGTAGGAATAAATGGTATTCCAAGCATCCGCCCAAGCGATTTATAATCGAATTTTGCACCTTTTGCTTCAAGTTCGTCGTACATATTCAGTGCAACTACAACTTTGATATCCAGGTCAATAAGCTGGGTTGTTAAATAAAGATTTCTCTCCAGATTTGAAGAGTCGATTATATTAATAACAACATCAGGAAGATTATCTGTTATATATTTTCTGACATAAAGTTCCTCGGGTGTATAAGCAGAAATTGAATAAGTTCCCGGCAAATCTGCAATTTCAAAAGTATAACCATTTTGTTTGAACTTTGCTTCTTTTGCATCAACGGTTACGCCACTGTAGTTTCCTACATGTTCCTTTGAATTTGATGCATAATTAAAAAGAGTTGTTTTCCCAGAGTTAGGATTTCCGACAAGTGCAACGCTTATGGTTTTACCTTTTTCGGCAGCTTTCTGAGCAATTTCATCATAAGAGGAGCTAACAGCAAACCCATTCAAACTATCGGTAGATATTTCTTTATCTGTAATTATATCAATCAGATTAGCTTCGGATCTTCTCAGCGAAACATTATATCCCATGATGCTAAACTCAACAGGATCTTTCAAAGGTGCATGTTTAATAACAGTAACTTCCTTACCTTTTACAAAACCCATTTCAGTAATGCGTTTTCTAAAAGCACCTCTTCCTCTTACTTTGGTAATAATACCTTTTTCTCCTTGCTTGAGTTCGTTTAAAGTCATAATAAAAAATCAGCCTAAGCATTCTCAAACCATTAAAGCAACACATAAATTTTTGCCGCCCGGGTTGTATTTCTCAGATTTTCAATCTTTTAATGTATTCATCGCTATAAAATAAAGGAAGTTAACAGATCTGCAATTTGATTTAATAGATTTCTGAAACTACCTCATTTACAAATTAACAGCAAAGTTCTATCTTTTTTGTAAATTTGCAAAATAAAACTGCAACAATGCAAATTGATATTATTACAATATTTCCGGAAATATTTGAAGGTCCTTTTAATCATTCGATTATTAAAAGAGCAAAGGACAAAAACATTGCAGAAATTAAAATTCATAACCTTCGCAATTACACCACAAATAAACACAAATCTGTTGATGATTACCCTTATGGAGGAGGCGCAGGTATGGTAATGATGATTGAGCCTATTGCAAAATGTATAGAAAGTCTAAAAAAACAAAAAGAATATGACGAGGTAATTTATACAAGTCCGGATGGTGAACTACTCAATCAGAAGATTTCCAATCATTTATCTACACAAAATAATATCATTATTCTTTGCGGTCATTACAAAGGTATTGATGAAAGAATTAGAGAACACCTGATAACCAGAGAGATATCTATTGGAAATTATGTTCTTTCAGGCGGTGAATACGCATCAATAATTATTTGTGATAGCATTATCAGGTTGATTCCTGGAGTTTTAGGTGATGAAACTTCAGCTTTGTCGGATTCTTTTCAGGATGACATTATAGATGCTCCTGTTTATACAAGGCCATCAGATTATCATGGATGGAAAGTGCCTGATATTCTGCTTTCGGGAAATGAAAAGGAAATAAAAAAATGGCGAATCAATAAATCCATGGAAAGGACAAAGCAACGTCGTCCTGAGTTGTTAAAATAATGCCTTAAATTACTTCTTATACTCTTCCATATAGAGTTTTAAAAGCTTTGCAACATATTTTCCAAAAACATCAAATTCGATATTTACAATTGAACCGGGTTTAAAATTATGAAAATTTGTCACATCATAAGTAAAAGGAATTATTGCTACAGAGAAAATTCCAGGTTCTGAATCGACAACTGTCAAACTTACTCCATTCACAGAAATAGAACCTTTTTCAACCGTAATATTTCTTTTTTCGATATCATATTTAAAATAAAACTTCCAACTTCCATCGTATTCTTCAACTTTAAAACACTCTGCAGTCTGGTCAACATGTCCCTGAACAATATGTCCGTCAAAACGTCCATCCATTTTCATGGAGCGTTCAAGGTTTACTTCATAGCCAATATTCCATGAACACAGGTTTGTTTTATCAAGAGTTTCCTGAATAGCAGTAACAACATAAGTTGATTTCTCGATGTCAACATTCACGCACGTAAGACAACAACCATCATGCGCCATGCTTTGATCAATTTTAAGTTCTTTTGCGAGTGGTGTTTGAATGGTGAAATGAATATTTCCCTTATCTTTCTCAATATTAACTACTTTGCCTGTTGATTCAACTATTCCTGTAAACATAATAATAGGTTTAAATTTCTCTGCAAAAGAAATAAAAAAAACAATGCATTTTGCCTGAAATGGCTATAAAATTTTATATTTGCTGATTATATGCCATGCAAAAATTATGAGAACTCTTAAAACATCAGCTTTTACAGTAATTATTCTGTTAGCTTTTTTTTCATGTAAAACTTTTAAAAAAAACGACTTAAAAAGTCCCGAAGGAATTGCAATTAAGTTTCTTACCTGTATGAGTCAGATGGATTTTGAGCAGGCAAAGCAGTATGGAACTTTGAAAACAGGGCAAATGCTTGACGTTTTTATAATGGCAATGTCGGCTGCAAAAAAAAATGACTCTACATATAAAGTGGAAAAAAAGGATGTAAAAATAAAGATAGTTAAGTGCGAAAAACAGGGTGATTTTGCAGTTATCCACTATATTTCGGATGATAAAAAGGAAGACAGGATTGATTTGGTTAAACAAAATGGCAGGTGGCTGGTTGATTTAAAAAAGGAAAGTCCGCAAATAAAAAATTTTCAGCCAAAATTTAAACAGTAGTGGATATTAGTTAAATTTTGTATATTTAACAACTTTTTAACAAAAATGCTTGAAATTATTAAAGATTTTTATTATAATTTTGTAACCAAAATAATATCATTTAATAAAGCAACCTTTTTTTTTTTTAATTGCGTGATTTAATCTGTTTTATGGAAAAACATACTTTTATGAATAAATGCAATTTTAATCTCAGAACTTTTTACCTCACAGTTTTATTTTCATTTTTAACAGTAGTTTCGTTCTCGCAGCTGACGGTTACAACAACGTTGTCGCCCCAGCAACTGGTTCAAAATGTTTTGGTAGGCAGCGGAGTAACAGTTACAAATGTAACTTACACGGGATCAGCAAATTCTATTGGATATTTTCAAAATGGAAATACAACCAATCTGGGCTTGGATAAAGGCATTATTATGTCAACCGGAGTTGTTAACGGAAGTCCGGCAATCGGTTCACCGGGCGGTGGACAAGCCAGCACTGATAACAGTTTGGGAGGCGATATTGACCTTGGTAATATTGTTGGCGGTATTAATTCAGTTCATGATGCTACTGTTTTGGCATTTGATTTTAATCCATTGTCTGATACCATAAAATTCAGATATATTTTTGGATCAGAAGAGTATCCTGAATATGTTAATGCAGGTTATAACGATGTTTTCGGTTTTTTTGTAAGCGGTCCTGATCCTGCCGGCGGTAGTTATAACAGTTTAAATATTGCGAAAATTCCTGGCTCCTCATCACCTGTAACCATTGATAATGTTAATGCAGGAAGTTATGCCCAGTATTATGTAAGTAATGGAAGCGGCGCTACTATAGTTTGGGATGGTTTTACAACAGTGCTGACTGCATGGTGTTTGGTTACACCTTGTCAGCAATATCATATTAAACTTGCTATTGGCGATGTGGGTGACGGTATATACGATTCCGGTGTTTTTTTGGAGGCAAACAGCTTTTCTTCAAGCGGTATAGCATATAATCTTGGTTATTCCTCAAATATCGACACAATGGCAGTTGAAGGTTGCAATAATGCTATTATCAGATTTGACCTAAGTCAACCTGCAACACAACCTGTTGTTTTGCATTATACCAAAGGCGGAACTGCGACTGAAGGAGTTGATTATCCTGCACTTCCGGACAGCCTGGTAATCCCTGCAGGAGTTGATTCAGCAGTTCTCGTAATTGAACCAATCGCTGATGGTAACCCAGAAACTGTTGAAACAGTATTAATTGTATATCAAAATACTGCCTGCGGCAGCCTCGACACAATTGTAATTTTAATTAAAGATTATTCCCCGATTATAGCATCTTGCTGCAGTGATGTATTTAGTTGCAGCGGAGCATTGGCAAATATTTCTGTTAACGCAACAGGTGGTTTTACGCCGCCACCACTTACATATTTATGGAACGACCCCGGCGGAAGCACTACGCCAGCATTGACGGTAAACCCAACTATGCCCAGATATTATACAGTTTCTGTCTCAGATGCCTGCGGTTTTACAGTTACAGATAGTGTAAAAGTAAGTATTAGTAACCTGCAGGCAGTAGTTTCAAATATTGATTCGGTTTCATGCTTCGGCTATAATAATGGCTCGATTACTATTGCATCCTCTGATGGAATATTACCTTATAATTATAATTGGTCATCTGGTCAAAGCACCAATATTATAAATAATTTGGCTTCAGGAGCATATTCAGTAACGGTAACAGATTCAATTGGTTGTACAGCAACACAATCAGTAACATTAAATAACCCGCCGCAAATACAAGTAAATCTTACGCCTCTTGATGAGACCTGTGTGATGTATTGTAACGGACAAATCAGCACAAATATTTCAGGGGCAACTGCACCGCCGTATTCTTACTCATGGAGCACTATTCCACCTCAGAACACAGCAACAGCTACAAATCTTTGCCCTGGCAACTATACCGTAACAGTGACGTATTCGCCAAATAACTGTAAAATGACTGCAACTGCGGATATTATTACTGAAACTTCCCTCGATGCTTCTTTTACAGCCGACAAAACAGAAGGTTATGTTCCTGTTACTGTGAATTTTACATTTACAGGCTACGGGGCATCGACTTATGCATGGGATTTTGGCGATGGTGGAACATCTACAATTCAAAATCCATCACATACATATACCACAATGGGAGTTTATCCTGTTAAGCTCGTTGTTAACAGTGGGGCACCAAATTTCTGTCAGGCAGAACATAATATGATATTTACTGCTATTCAACCATCAAGTATTCAGACATTTAACGTAATAACACCTAATGGTGACGGTCAAAATGACGAGTTTACGATTGAATCAGAAGGAATCAGAACTATTAAAGTGTTGATTTATAACAGATGGGGCGAAAAAGTTTATAGTTATGAAAATAATGAAGGTTTTTCAAACCTTAAGGAAAAAACAAAACTC
>CAZELC010000018.1:0-16939 GCA_964512865.1 uncultured Bacteroidales bacterium | reverse complement strand
AAAAAATTAAAATAATTCTTGAATCTCTTGATATTAAAATAATTAATCAAACTGAAACAGAAATTTTATTATCTGTTCCAACAAACAAAACTGATGTTACAAGACCAATTGATATTGTTGAAGAAGTATTACGAATTTATGGCTATAATAGCATAGATTTTACAACAAGTGTAAAACTATCAATTAATTATGGTATAAAACCCGATAAAGAAAGAGTACAGAATATTGCGTCCGACTATCTGAGTAGTAATGGTTTCTATGAGATGATGAACAATTCACTTACTCAAAGTCAATATTATGATAACAATACGGATATTTTTCCGGCCGAAAAGTCAGTTAAGCTTCTAAATCCATTAAGCAAGGAACTTGATGTTATGCGGCAAACGATTCTTTTTGGAGGTCTTGAGAGCATTTCATATAATGTAAACAGAAAGGCTACCAACCTTAAATTTTATGAGTTTGGCAATATTTATCTTAAAAACAACACGCAAGATACAAATGTAGTTTCGAAATTTACTCATAATTATCATTTGGGATTATTTCTTACCGGTAATAAACAACTTGAGAGCTGGAATACGAAAGAGGAAAAAGCAGATTTTTTTACTTTGAAGAATATTGCAGAGAATCTGATTAAAAGGTTGGGAATCAATCGTGCAGAGATAAAATTAAATGAGTGTAAAAATCCTATATTTACCTCGGGAATCAGTTATTTCTATAGAAACAGGCTGCTATGTGAGACTGGCTTGGTAAATCCAAAAATTCTCAAACAATTCGACCTTAAGGCAGATGTTTATTATGCATATTTTGATTGGGTAATAGTATATGATTCTATTAAAAATAATAATATTCTCTTTGAAGATATGCCTAAATTTCCTGAAGTTAGAAGAGACTTGGCACTGTTATTAGATGCAGATGTAAAATTTGAACAACTTGAAAAATTGGCCTTCGATACAGAAAAAAAACTCCTTAAACAAGTTAATCTTTTTGATATTTATCAGGGCGACAATATTGAAAGTGGTAAAAAATCCTATGCCTTGAGTTTCATTTTGCAGGATGAAAACAAAACACTTACCGACAAGGATATTGATAAAACTATGAGCAGGCTGATAGAAGCATATTCTAGAGTACTGAATGCAAAACTTCGATAAAATGTCAGGTTTTTTGTTTGATAATATTGTTTTTGGCCCTGTCATCAGCAGACGACTTGGGGTTTCTTTGGGGATAAACCTTTTACCACTAGATCAAAAATTATGTTCCTTTAACTGCCTATACTGCGAATGTGGATTTAATGCTGATTCAGAGCCTCAAAAAGTAAAATTATATTCAAGGCAAGAAGTTTATTCGGCATTGGAGGCAAATCTCAAAGAATTAAAAAAGAAAAATATTTTTCCTGATTCAATTACTTTTGCAGGAAATGGAGAGCCCACTTTGCATCCTGAATTCCCTGAAATAATTGAAGATACTAACTTTCTGAAGGATATTTATTTTCCGAATTCACTTGTAACCGTCTTGTCAAACTCTTCAACATTGAATAATAAAAATGTCTTTAATGCTCTTCTTAAAACAAATAATATAATGAAACTTGACTCGGTTATTGATGAAACATATAAATTGCTGAGTAATAAAAATAATATTATTAATGTTTCTGAGGTTATCGAAAACCTTGCTAAGTTTAATGGGAAGCTTAAAATTCAGACAATGTTTCTGAGAGGTAGTTATTATGATATGGAAATTGATAACACCACAGAAAATGAAGTTGTTGAATATATCAATGCTATAAAGAGAATAAAGCCTACTGAAATTATGATTTACTCAATTGACAGAGTACCACCTGTTAAAACTCTTGAAAAAGTTTCTTTGCAGGAATTAACCAAAATTGCCGAAAGGGTGGAGAAAATCGGAGTAAAAACCAGAGTTTATTAAAATGTGGATAAATAATTCCGGATACTGGACAGGCGAATTTGAATTTAAGGAGTTTGTACATTCAGTCGCATTTATCGATAAAGTTGCCATCTTATCTTTTAGTACTGATTTAAAATCAGCGTGGACAGAAAATGTACACATTGTAAAAGTAAAAGTTAAAATCGACAGAAATTCGGACTGCACCAAAGTGATGAAAAAAATTGACAATATCTATTTTCAGAAAAATGAAAAATATTCTTGAGTATGATGTTAAAATTTTATTAGCTTTCGCTGAAGCAATAACCGGTAATAAGAAGTTGTTCAGCTGGCTGCTTAAAAATGGATATCCTGAACTTGCGGCATTATCAAACTCTATTAATTCAGATCGTGAAGCTTTTAACTGGTTGTTAAACAACGGATTTCCGCATTTTGCCGTGTTGAGTAATGCTATTGATGGAGAAGATAATGCTTACCAATGGCTTGTGAAGAATGATTTTCCATTTCTGGTGGTACTTGCAGATGCATGCAGGGGGAAAGAAAAAGCTATGCAATGGCTTAAAGATAATAATCTTGAGATAATGATGAAGCTTTCTGAAAACATCAACGAGGTTATTGAAAAACAAAGGCGTGATTATTATGATCCTCATAAAATGAAGTTCAACCGGTATTAGTCAAGTATAGAAAATAATATTATTCCGGGCAAAAAATAAAAAGCGCAAGTTTCCTCACGCTTTTATAGTTTAGATTTCAGCTTAGTTAGTTATATTAGTATAAGATTATCCGCATTTAGAATACCCACAGCTTGTACAAATAAGGCATCCTTCTTTATATACTAGACCTTTTGGATCATCACATTCGGGGCATTTTTGTTCAGGAGCAACAGTTCCATCGGGAATAAATTTTTTCAAAGCCCTGACAACACCATTTTTCCATGTGTTAATAGAATCAGTATCAAGTCGAAGATTTGAAATCAAATCAACAACATAGGGTAATGGCATACCATGACGCAAAATTCCGGAAATCAGCTTAGCATAATTCCAGTATTCTTCTTTAAAAGATCTTGAAAGACCTTCAACAGTTATTTTATAACCTTGTTTATCTTCAAACTGAAAATCATACCTTGCATTTTCAATGTCTTCCTTATTCTTTATAACCCATCCTTTAGAAACCCATGGAGGTAAATAAAAATCTTCTGCCTTACCAGTGAATATTTCATAAGGTTTATTATTAATAAGACCGACAACTGCAACCCATTTTTCATAATCGTTTTGGAATGTAACAACTTTAGCCTCAAGCCTTTTTGGTCTGGCCGGAGCTGTTGTCTCTTTGAACTCAGAAGTGCTTTCCTGCTTTTTACTATCGCTTACAAGCACACCTGAGCGAGATCCTTCACGATAAATGGTTACACCTTTACAACCGCTTTCCCAAGCAGTTTTATAAATTTCACTAACCAACTCTTCCGAAGTTTCATTAGGAATATTAACAGTTACACTAATTGAGTGGTCAACCCATTTTTGGATTGCACCCTGCATTTTAACTTTTGCTATCCAGTCAATATCTTTTGATGTGGCTTTATAATATGGTGAAATTTTAATTATTGGAAGCAGTTGCTCATCATTATAAAGTTTAACTTCATCAACATTATAACCATTTATTTTTAACCATTTTAAAAACTTAGGATGGAAAACATTGTATTCTTCCCATGCATCACCCATTTCATCGGTAAAACTGACAACGGCATTTTTATCATTTGGGTTTACTTTCCGCCTTCTTTTATAATTTATCATAAAAGCAGGTTCAATTCCGGATGTGGTTTGTGTACAGATACTTACACTTCCTGTTGGAGCAATTGTCAGTAGGGCAATATTTCTTCTGCCGAACCGCTTCATCTCTTCATAAACAAATGGTGCGGCTTCTTTTAATCTTTGAATGAAAGGGTTGTTTTCTTCCTTTTTATAGTCAAAAATAGGGAAAGGACCTCTTTCTTTTGAAAGCAAAACTGAGGAACGATATGCCTCAATAGCAAGTTGCTTATGAACTTCTACTGAAAAATTAGTTGCTTCATCAGAGCCGTATCTGCAACCTAAAGCAGCAAGCATGTCACCTTCTGCAGTGATTCCTATTCCGGTTCTTCTTCCCTGCAATGTTCTTTCTTTAATTTTGCTCCACAAATTTCGCTCTGTCCTTTTCGTTTCATCATCTTCCGGGTCAGAGGCAATTTTGTTAAGAATACCGTCAATTTTTTCTGTTTCCAGATCTATAATATCATCCATAATCCTTTGTGCATACTTAACATGCTGGGCAAAAAGATCAGAATTGAAATATGCATTATCTGTAAATGGGCTCTCAACATAACTATAAAGGTTAAGTGCAATCAATCTGCAACTGTCATAAGGGCAAAGTGGAATTTCACCGCAAGGATTTGTTGATGTTGTTTTGAATCCTAAATCTTTATAAGAGTCAGGAACCGATTCACTTATGATTGTATCCCAGAATAGAATTCCTGGTTCAGCTGATTTCCATGCATTGTGAATAATTTTTTTCCATAATGCATTTGCATCTATTTCCTTTGTTACAGTAGGATTTTTTGTGTCGATGGGATATTGCTGAATATAAGGTTCCCTGTTAATTGCTGCCTTCATAAAATTATCATCAATCTTAACAGAAACATTTGCTCCGGTTACTTTTCCATCTTCAAGTTTTGCGTCTATAAACTTCTCTGAGTCGGGATGTTTAATAGAAATACTAAGCATTAAAGCACCTCTGCGTCCGTCCTGTGCAACTTCTCTGGTTGAGTTAGAATACCTTTCCATAAATGGAACTATTCCTGTAGAAGTAAGTGCGCTATTTTTCACCGGGCTGCCTCCAGGTCTGATATGCGAAAGATCATGACCAACGCCGCCTCTTCTTTTCATCAATTGAACCTGTTCCTGATCTACTTTCATGATTCCGCCATAAGAATCCGACAAACCTTCGCTTCCTATAACAAAACAATTTGATAACGAAGATATTTGGAAATTATTCCCGATTCCTGCCATTGGGCTTCCCTGAGGAATGATGTATTTAAAATCTTTAAGAAGATTGTAGATTTCATCTTCACTCATTGGATTTTTATATTTTTTTTCCACCCTAGCAATTTCTTTAGCTATTCTCCGATGCATGTGGTCGGGCGAAAGTTCAAAAATATCACCTCTGCTGTTTTTAAGAGCGTATTTATTGATCCAAACATTTGCGGCGAGTGTATCTCCTTTAAAATATTCTATTGTATTTTTTAATACTTCATCGTAAGGATATGATTTCTGGTCGCTAAGCTGGCCATCGCTATTATTCATAATTTTCTCTTCTTCCTTATTAATTAATGATTGTTCTTCTTCCTGTTCTGGGACTTGCGGTCTTATTCTTTTTTCAAGGATGGTGTCATAATAACTTTTTACCTTTTCCTCTGTACTCTTTTCATTTATCTTGTTAAAAAGAAGTTCATCCATGATGTACTATTTTAAAAAATTTAAAATATAAAAAATTAAGTGTTTGATTTTTTGTAAAGTGCCTGTTTTTTTTTTGGAAAAAAACGGATTGCTAAATTAGAGTTTGGTTATGCTTTTTACAAACCATTTTTATTAACAATTGTACAATTTTATTAACTTATATTATCATGCATTTTGGAGTGTCTATACCATAATAATTTTTTCCCAAACCCTAAATTATTATCAGTCATTTTAATATGCTCAATATCTACCTTCCAGAAAAAAGCAGTGGATAAAAATGGTAATGTATAAGGGAATTTTTTTAAATAGAGCTTTTTTAATTCAGATTGCTCATCCTCGTTTGGATTTATTGCAATACCGGTAAACTGTATCCCCTGAATTTTGCCTATAATTTTGGTTTCTAGCGCAATCGCTCCTGAAACCTTATTATTAGAAATCATCTCCTGATGGTGGCGTGTATGCCTCTCGGAAGTGAAAATAAATGAAACGCTATTATTATCAAAAGCATAAAAACAAGTGCAACAATAAGGCATATTATTATTACAAACAGCTAATGTCAGTATATGGTGTTTCTTGATGAAATTCAGAATCCTTTTGTCAATATTGTTCATTATGCAAATGATTGCAGGTCGCATAACTTTTTGTAAACTTTATCAGCCTCATAAAGTTCGTTATGGCTTCCACGTTCAACAATATCGCCTTTTTGAAGTACAATAATTTCATCAGCAAACTGAATGGTAGACAATCTGTGAGCTATTACAACAGATGTTCTGTTTTGCATAAGTTTGATAAGTGCCTCCTGCACCAATCTTTCTGATTCTGTATCTAATGATGATGTGGCTTCGTCAAGTATCATAACCGGTGGATTTTTCAACACAGCACGTGCTATACTTATCCTCTGTTTCTGACCGCCTGATAACTTTGAACCTCTGTCGCCAATATTTGTTTGGTAACCCTTAGGTAATTCAATAATAAAATCATGAGCATTTGCAATTTTAGCGGCATTTATTACATCTTCCTCATTGACGTTAGTCATACCAAAAGCAATATTGTTAAAAACAGTATCGTTGAATAAAATTGTTTCCTGTGTTACAATTCCCATTAATCCGCGAAGGTCAGAAATAATATAATCCTTAACATTATGACCATCAATAATAATTTCTCCACCAATCACATCATAAAATCGGGGCAGAAGATCTACCATAGTCGATTTTCCGCCGCCTGAAGGTCCAACCAAAGCAATGGTTTTACCCTTTTCAATCTTCAGATTAATATTATTCAGCACAGGTTCGCTTTCATATTTGAATGAAACATTTCTGTATTCAATTGATGATTCAAATTTCTTTATCGATAAAGCTTCCGGTTTCTCAACAATTTTTTCTTCTGCAGCTAAAACCTGATCAATTCTTTCAGCCGAAGCAATACCTTTTTGAATATTATACATAGCCTGTGTAAAAGACTTTGCAGGAACTATCAGCTGAGAAAAAACGGCAATATAAAGAATAAAATTCTCCGGACTAATTGTATCCTTAGAACTTAAAACTAGTTGCCCACCAAAAAGTAATACCACAACAAGAACAAGTACTCCGAGAAATTCACTCAGTGGAGATGCAAGATCACGTTTCCTGAAAAGGCGAATCATAATCTTTGTATAATTATTATTCAGCTTTTGAAATTTTTGCTCGGTACTGTCAATCGCATTAAATGCCTTTATTATCCTTAAACCGGATATTGTTTCTTCAATCATTGAAAGCAGCTCACCCATTTTGACCTGACCTTTTAATGAAGTCTTTTTTAGACTTTTTCCTATTCTTCCGATAAGCAAAGCCGTAAGTGGTAGTAAAACCAAAACAAACAAAGTAAGGGGTGTGCTTATTAGAAATAATGTTATTGTAAAGGCAATCATTGAAATAGGATCACGAAAAATCATTTCCAGTGAACTCATAATTGACCATTCTATCTCCTGTACATCACTTGTCATCCTTGAAATTATATCACCTTTTCGTTGTTCAGTGTAATAAGACAAAGGAAGTATCATCACTTTCAGATAAAGCGCATTTCTTATGTCTTTAACAACTCCATTTCGAATCGGTGCAATGAAATACATTCCAAGATACCTGAAAAGATTTTTAAGCATGAATAAAACTACAACCATAACACAAATAAATATCAACGCTTCCTGCTTGCCATAAGTGTTGATAATAGTACTTACATAATAATAAAAATAATTAACCAGGGAGTCAGAGCTAAAGCTAAACTCCGGCTTAACAGTCACAAGTTTGGTCGTCCCGAATAATAATTGTAGAAAAGGAACAATCATGGTTAGTGAAACAAGAGAAAAAAGGGCGCTTAAAATATTAAATACTATGTTAAGTACTGCATAAGACCAATATGGAATAACGTAGCGGAAAATTTTATTCATCTTTTTCATGTGTGCAAAGATAAGTAAATTAAATATGCTGAAGTTTTGAAGTATTAAAATTAAAATCCCATCCTACTTAAATAAATTAATTGTAATTTTGCTCACATGGAAACAATCAGGCAACAAAAAGTATCACGACTGATACAAAAAGAAATAGGTGAAATTTTTCAGTTCGACATGAGAGGTCATTTTGGTAATGTTATGATAACAGTTACTAAAGTTAATATTACAAAAGACATGTCGATTGCCAGAATTTACCTGAGTATTTTTGCTGCACCTAAAAAAGAAGAGTTATTCTTGGCAATAAAAGCAAGTTCTAAAGAAATTCGCCGTTACCTTGGTAACCGTGTGAAAAACCAGCTGCGGATAATTCCATCTCTCGAGTTTTTTATTGATGACTCACTCGATTATATTGAACATATTGACAAACTTTTACAACAATAGTATTGAGTTTTTCATTTTATATAGCCAGAAGATATCTTTTTGCGAAAAAATCGCATAATATCATTAATATTATCTCTGCTATTTCTCTTGGAGGAATTACTGTCGGTACAATGGCACTAATTATTGTGCTTTCTGTTTTTAACGGTTTCGAAAATCTTGTAGTTACACTTTTTAATTCATTCAACCCTGATATTAAAATTGCAATGGTTCAGGGTAAAACGTTTCACTTTAGTGAATTTCCATATCAAAATGTAAAAAAAATTTATAGTATTGAAAATATTACCGGCACAATTGAGGAAAATGCACTTGTGAAGTATAAAAACAAACAGCATATTGTTACAATAAAAGGAGTTAGTGATGATTTTAATAAGACAAGTCAGCTTAATAAAATGATTATTGACGGTAACTATGAACTTGAAAGAGGTAGCTTGAATTTTGCAATTCTTGGGCAAGGCGTTGCCTACAACCTTAATTTAAGCCTTAATGACTATGAAAATCCTCTTACCGTTTATGCACCTAAGAGATTAAAAGGTAAAAAACTTAATATCGAAGAAGCTTTCAATAATTATATGATAATGCCTTCCGGGATTTTTTCAATTCAACAGGAATTTGACTCTCGGTATGTAATTGTTCCTCTGCGTTTTGCAAGAGAACTATTTAACTATTCCGATGAATTGACGTTTATGGAAATAAAACTTTCTAAAAATGCAGATGTACAAAAAGTTCAGAACGAAATAAAAAAAATAACAGGCCCAGGTTTTATTGTTAAAAACCGCTTTGAGCAGGAAGAGCTACTTTATAAAATTATGAAATCTGAAAAGCTTGCTGCATTTTTGATTCTGTCGTTTATTTTGCTTATCGCTATTTTTAATGTAATTGGATCGCTTAGCATGCTTATTATTGATAAAAAGAAAGATATTGCAGTACTAAAAAGCCTAGGTGCGGAAAATCAACTTATAAGGCGAATATTTATGACCGAAGGTGTATTGATAACATTGGCAGGCGCTTTTACAGGATTATTTTTAGGCGGTTTAATTTGTTGGCTGCAAATGACATTTGGTTTTATTAAAATCCCAAATGCCGGTTCGATGGTAATAGATGAATATCCTGTAAAAATGATGATAATTGATTTTGTATATGTATTCCTGATTGTTATTGTGATTGGTGTAATTGCATCATGGTATCCTGTAAAATATATTTCAAAGAAATATTTGCAGGAAAAACTATGAGAAACCTATTTTTTTGAGAAACTCACCGATTTATTGTCGTAATTAAGCCAGTACTTTCCTTTTTCAATTTCCGATACATCAATTTCTTTTCCAATACCACCAAGCATAAAATTGCCATTCAGGTCGAAAATTTCATACATTGTTTCAGCATCAAAAATTATCTTGTTTGTAACTTTTGTCGATTCCACATTTACCAGCTTAGCTTTGGCATTGGTATATTTTACGATTTTGGTATAAATAGGATTTCCTGAATTGTCAGGATGCATAATTCTGAACATATTTAAACCCGTGTTGAGGTTTGGCGTAAAGTTATATTGACCACTCTGAGATGCTTCATTGCCAGAAACTTCACCGCAGTTTATCCACTTATTCCATCTGAACTGTTCAACAATAAATGGTTCTTCACTTACAGTTCCTTTTATCGACCAGCTGAGGTTTCCGTTTTTATCTGCTTTAAAGCTGATATAGCTGAATGAAGTGTTGGAATTAAGCACGTTAGGATTTATTACTTTTGGTGTACACATGTCAGAATGTCGTATTATAACAGTAACAGGATCACCAACTTTTA
Source organism: uncultured Bacteroidales bacterium (assembly GCA_964512865.1). Lineage (GTDB taxonomy): Bacteria > Bacteroidota > Bacteroidia > Bacteroidales > CAIWKO01 > CAZELC01. Next base: position 6,889 of record CAZELC010000018.1, on the reverse strand, counting down.
TATCAAGTTGAGAGAAATCAATTTCGAACGAATTAGATCTTAATTCGTCTTTTGTAAGGTTATTATTGACATAAACTTCCTTACCACAAAAACCATCTCCGACACTTGGATTTTGGACGTAAAGATTTAAACCATAGTAATTTCCTTTAAGAGTTATTTCACCTGCAAATACACTTAGAGAAAAACAAATTGCAATTATTGTTATTAATACAAAATTTCTTTTCATCAGGAAAATTTTTGCAATAATATAGATTTTTATTTTATTTTTCTTAATTGTTGATATTTTGTGGAATATCTTTAATTTATCTTTCCATGAATAAAATTTAAATCATTACAATTAACCCTTGGTATTTTTGATACCGTAAATAGTTAAAAATCATTGTTATATTGAAATTTTGGGAATATGACAACTATTTGTGGTGGTGAAAAATATACCTGGCAATCAGCTTATTATGTTTTAATAGGAAAGTGACATATTTTATCAATTACTACTTTGACAGGATTGGAATTTTATTAATAAAGGAAATTATTGTAAGGAAACTTGGCTGCATGGATGCTTTTAGCTTCATCATAAATTAATCTTTTTAAAGCTTCAATATTATGTTTTTTTGTAGCTGAAATAAAAAGACATGGCATATTTTCTTTTGCCATCCATGTTTTCATAAGGTCATCAAGTGTTAAGTTCTCTTTTTCCAAAGGTGTTAGATCATCCTCATTTTTTTTAACAAAAGTGTAAGCATCTGTTTTATTAAATACTAAAATTACCCTTTTATCAAGTACACCTAATTCTGCTAAAGTTTGCCTGACAACTTCAACTTGCTCTTCAAATCCGCCATGTGAAATGTCGGCAACATGGATAAGTATATCGGCTTCTCTTATTTCATCAAGTGTTGATTTGAAAGATTCAACAAGGTTATGAGGCAGCTTTCTGATAAAACCGACAGTATCTGTAATCAATAAAGGCAGGTTTTCGATAACAATTTTCCTGACAGTCGTGTCAAGTGTTGCAAACAGTTTGTTTTCAGCAAAAACCTCAGATTTTGACAATAAATTCATTATTGTGGATTTCCCGACATTAGTATAACCGACCAATGCAACCCTGACAAGTTGTTCTCTATTTTTTCGCTGAGTGATTTTCTGTTTGTCAATTTCTTTGAGTTTGTCTTTCAGATAAGAAATCTTATCATTAATAATTCGCCGGTCGGTTTCAATTTCTTTTTCACCGGGTCCTTTCATTCCAATACCACCTTGCTGTTTTTCAAGATGCGTCCACATCCTGGTTAATCTGGGAAGCAAATATTGGTATTGTGCTAATTCTACCTGAATCTTGGCATACGAGGTTTTTGCCCTGTACGCAAAAATGTCGAGAATAAGGTTGGTGCGATCAAGTATTTTGCATTGAAATGCTTTTTCTAGATTTCGTATTTGTGATGGAGAAAGTTCGTCATCAAAAACAGCAATATCAATTTCATTTTCCTTTATATAGAAAGCTATCTCATTAAGTTTACCTGAACCTACAAAAGTTCTTGGGTCTGGGTTGGGTAGTTTCTGAACGAATCTTTTTACAGCTATTCCCCCGGCAGTTTCTAGCAAAAATTCAAGCTCGTCAAGATATTCATTTACTTTGTGTTTACTTTGAACAGTTGTGATTAGTCCTATGAGAACAGCTCTTTCTTTTGTCTTACTCGTATCAATCAATTTCTTCAGATATGGGATTCAAAAATTAGTATAAATGTCAAATTATTTCTTTTTATTTCCATTAGAAAAAAAGAACATTGCAATAGCAGCAAATACAAAATACAAAGCAATTGAGTTTCCCTTGTCGAAAGCATAATGCATAACTATTTTATATAAGCATCCTAACAACAACATCAGTCCCGATAAAACAGTTAATGTGCTTTTATTTAAAAATCCGCCAACAAAAAGTAGTATCCCGAAAATTGTAAAAGCAGCAGCAATATAAAAATCAACACTGCTTAAATTAAAGGTTTTCAAAGGTACGAAAAACAAAATATAAATGATTACTAATACTGCCAACCTTAATAGCCAGCCAGATAATGGATAAAATGCTTTTACAGGATCCATAATTTTTTTTATATCTTCAAAATTATAAATTTTTCCAATATAAAAAACATTATAATGTTTTGTCTTCTATAATTAACAAGTAAAACATTTCATTAAATCTAAAAACAGAAATATAGATATAATTTGATTTTGGGCTTTACCATCGATATTTTGTATATCGGTATTGCTTATTAAAAATAAGTGAAACACCTACTTATACAAATAATCATATATCTATATTTGCAAATATTTAAATAGTCTAAAAAAGATTTGGATTATAAAGATTATTTTTTATATTTGCAAATAAATAATTAAATATAATAATACTTAAATTAAAAATTAATATTATGAAAAGATTTACTCTGCCTTTAATGATTATTTTAATCGGATTATCTGTTGTTTTGGTGTTTTCCAACTTTGTTACTTACCAAGGTGGTTCACCTGCGGGATATTCCGGTTCACCAGCTGACGCGATGGATTGCTCTGATTGTCATGGTGGATCTGCAACATCAGCTACTGGGATTCTTAGCTCTGATATACCTGTTGCTGGATATACAGCTGGAGCAAATTATACAATAACTGTAACTCTTGCAGGTTCAGGAAAAAAAGGATTTGAGGTTTCACCTCAAAATTCCGCCGGAACATTGCTAGGTACATTAACTGCAGGTTCAGGAACGACACTTAAAGGATCCGGGAAATATATTACACAAAGCTCAGCTGTTACGACATCACCGGCAGTGTGGACATTTACATGGACGGCACCTGCATCAGGAACAGGAACAGTTACTTTCTATGGAGCTTTTGCAATTACTACTAGCACAACTAAAGTAAGTACAATGGTTGTTAACGAGTCTTCTGCTTCAGTTTCTGACAATAATAATCCATCAACCAGTTTTGTTACATTTCCCAATCCTGTGACAAATCAGATTAATATTAATTATTTTGTTAAAGAAGCAGGTTATGTTAGCCTTCAATTATTTGATCTTAATGGTAGATTGATAAAAGATATACTTTCTGAAAACAACAGCTCAACTGGTAATAAAAATACTGTATTTTATGCCGGCAATAACTTGAAATCAGGTGTTTATTTCCTGAGATTCACAAATGAAAACATTATTGAGACAAGGAAAATAATTGTTAATTAAAAAATTGAAAAGACTGTCTCAAAATTATTAATACTGATCGTTATCCTTTATTGATAATTGATAACTGTTCCGTTTAAAGTTTTGTTTTGAAGACTTTATATATTAGTTGTAGAGATAAAATTTGCGGAAAATGGTTTAAAGCAAAGATTATAGGCAGATAAACTTATGTAAAAAATTGTAAATATGGCAACTAAGATTAAGGTACTGATTTCTGTATTTTCTTTTATTGTGTTATTTAGCTGTGAAAAAAAAAGTATTGAGTTTGAGAAAACGATTACTCCGATAAACAATACAGACACAATTCATTTTACGGCGGATATTATTCCAATATTTACATCGAAATGTGCTGGTTGTCATGGCTTGGGTGGGCAAAATCCTGTTTTAGACGCAGCTGTTGCATATCAAAATATAATGAATGGGTACGTTGTTGCCGGTTCTCCTTCAACAAGTCCACTTTATTTGAAGTTGTCAACATCTGGTAGTTCTCATGAAGGTAGGTCATCTGCTACCGAACAGGGAAAAATTTCCCAATGGATAAGTCAGGGAGCAAAAAACAATTAATAATTATTAAACTTTAAAACTCCTTAAAATGAAGAAAAATGTTTTATTATTTTTTTCTTTTTTAATTACATTATCGGTGTATTCGCAGGAAAATAACCCCGATACGACAAATTCTGCTGTAACTCAGATTGATGATGGGAGGAAAGATATTCGTGATCCTTGGACTTCGACATTATATGTTGATGATCAGTCAACTTTTCTTCCTTCAAAAGGCAGTTTTGAAATTATTATTCAGCACAGGTTTACCAATATTGATAATGGAATCTCTGATCTTTTCGGATTGTATGGCGCATCAAATATTATGCTTGCAGTTAATTATTCCATTTTTGACAGATGGATGATTGGATTCGGTACAGAAAAAGATAAAAAATATCAGGAGTTTTACACAAAAGTGAAAATTCTGGGGCAAAATCGTAACAATTCAATTCCAGTATCATTGTCGTTTATTGGAAATGCAAGTATTAATGCAAGATAAAAATCATTCTGGGGACTTGATTATAAATTTATTGACAGGCTTTCATATTTTGCGCAACTATCCTTATCACGACAGTTTGGTGACATTTTAGCTTTACAGGCATCAGTTAGTTACAGTCATATTAATAAAGTGGAAAGCATTAAAATTTCCGACACTACTCCTACAGAAATAATAACTTCTTATAAAAGCCTTTATCAGAATGATGCAATTGGTGCTTCTGCCGCAGCAAGGGTTAAAGTTTATAAAGCACTTTCAATTATGGCTGAATACGATCAGGGGTTTTACCTTAAAAAAGCCGAAAGTCAGCAGTTGATTCCAAAACCAAATGTTGCATTAGGTCTTGAAATAGGTACCAGTACACATTCATTTCAAATATTTGCTTCCTCATTTAGAGGAATTGTCCCTCAACAAAATTTTATAGAAAACCAGTTTGATTTTACAAAACCTAAAGGAATAATGTTAGGATTTAATATTATTGTAAGAGTTAACTAATCAATAAAATCTTATGCGGAATTCTTTAAAAAAATTCAAAGGGAGTTTTATAATAATTTTAATATTACTATTGATTATTATTGTTATAGTTTTAACCACAAAATTTCTGCAAAAAGAAGTTAGTAAATGCCCGGTTGATATTGACAGAAAATATACATGCAAGATTGAAAATGAGTCCTGTCTAAAATGTCATGCTAAATCAGTTTGTGAATACAAAGATCCTGATGATACCACAAAAACCATCCGTAGAAAGATGCCGGTAAAAAATATTATAGATACTAATAAGTACTATAAATCAAATCACTGGGATTTTAAGTGCATTGATTGTCATTCAGATGAATATAAAAAAGCACCTCATGATTCAACTTTAAAGGAAGGCACAATTAACACCTGCCTTGATTGTCATCTTGATGATGAAAAATTTGCGAAATATCATTTTGACAAAATTGATGCTGAGTATAGAAAAAGCACTCATTTCAAATTAGATACCCTTGGTTTTTCATGCTGGAGTTGCCATGATGAACATTATAATGTCGTTAATGAAAGAAATTGTGATGAGAAAATTTTGGATATTGTTGCATATAGTAATGCTATGTGTCTGAATTGCCATAATGATACTAACGTTTATAATAAATTTGGAAAACCGGCTGTAAATCTGATTGAAAAACACAACTGGCTTCCTTATATGTCAAATCATTTCGAAAATGTAAGATGTATTGATTGCCATTCATCAATAAATGATACAATTCTGGCAGATCATTGCGTGATGCCAAAAGAAAAATCAGTTAGGCAATGTGCCGATTGTCATTCGGCACATTCAATTCTTTATAAAACTCTTTACGAAAGAAGAACTATAAAAAATGTTAATGAATATGGGTTTTACAATTCGATATTGCTTAAAGAACAATTTGTAATAGGTTCAAACCGTAATTATTATCTTAGCATTATAAGCATTGCTATTACGTGCTTTATATTTTTTATTATTCTGATGCATTTAACAGCCAGATTTGTAATAAATAAGAAAAAAAAGAAATAGATTATGTCGGCAAAAAAAAGATATCTTTACCCTAAGTGGATAAGATTGTGGCATATACTTAATGCATTAATGTGCCTTATACTTATTGCCACAGGTATCAGCATGCAATATGCGTCTTCAGAAACATCAGTAATAAGTTTCGAAAATTCTGTGTTAATACATAATATGGCCGGCAAGACTCTGACGCTTAGTTATCTTATTTTCTTTTTTGGGAATCTGTTTACAGATAATAAAAAGCATTATTCAATAGTTTTTAAAGGGTTGATAAAAAGAAATATAAAACAGCTTAGATATTATTTTTATGGTATGTTCAAAGGGGAAAAAGCTCCTTATAAAATAAATGAGGAACATAAGTTCAATCCTGTACAACAGATAATTTACAAGCTGGTTATGTACTTTTTTGTACCTCTGGTTATATTTACCGGTATATTTATGATGCTGCCCGATAAAATAATTCACGGTGTTCCGGGTGTAAATGGTTTTTTAATTATTGATCTTACTCACGTGTCTTCAGGATTTATTATTTCCGTATTTATGATTATTCATCTTTACGTTGCAACAATTGGTCATAAGGCGAGTTCAAATTACAAAAGTATTATAACCGGGTGGCACGATATTGACGAATAAAAGAATATCAATTATTTATAAATGAATTTAAAAGTGGAGGTTATATGAAATTTAGATTTTTGTTGATAAGTATTTTTTTGGTGACAGGAGCTTTGATTATTATATCAGCTACATTTCAAACCCGCAAACCTTGGGTTATTCCGGCAAATTACAAAAAGATGAAAAACCCGGTAAAATCGGATGCCAACAGTTTGAAAATTGGTAAAGCATTATGGGAAAAGCATTGCAAGTCATGCCATGGAGCAACAGGGAAAGGTGATGGTATTAAAGCTAAAACTCTTAAAACCAGCCCCGGTGATTTTACTACTCTCGTAGTCCAAAACCAACTTGATGGTGAACTATATTATGAGTCGTTTATTGGCAGAGATGAAATGACAAATTTTGAAAAGAAAATACCTGATGAATCTGATAGATGGCATATTATTAACTTTATCAGGTCACTGAAAAAATAATTATTTTCCTTTAAGAAAAAAGGATAAAATTTATAAT
>CAZELC010000017.1:0-17455 GCA_964512865.1 uncultured Bacteroidales bacterium | reverse complement strand
AACCAATTAATCATCTTAAATTTGCTCTCGCATGTTAATAGCACAACGGGTTAAGAATAATTAAAGAGAAATAGAAATAACACTATTTAGAATATAAATCAAACTCTGGACATCAATACTTGGTAGCTTTTCTTGCTGCTTCAGCCCATTTTGGGTAAACTAGTCTTTTAAATTCAGATTTTTCCTCTTTAATTTTTTTCATATCCAAATTAATATATGCCTGAGCTTTTTCTTTTGTTGAAATATCAGGATAAACAATAGGTTGTTTAACATTGTGAGCAGTTAATATTCCGCTAAGCAGTAATCTTGCCTGGTAAGACCTTTCAATAGAAGATGCCAAAACTCTCATGCATTCAACCGGTGAATGAAATCCCATTCCGTTTGATGCTGCAACCCAATCCCATCGCCACTGAGAATGTCGAATAAGTTTAAGTACAGGTTTCATTTCATTTTCAGTAGCTCCATTATCCCATGCAGATTTAGCTTCCATGTGTGCTTTTGCCAGATTAATTTCAGCAACTCTTCTCAAGCCAGCAATTTTATCCTGCCTTTCATGAACATTTTTTATAAGAGTGTCCTGATTTTCCCTGTGGCATACCTGACATGAGCCCGAAATATTGTTGAGCGGACTTTGGATTTTATGATCAGTAAATTTTACAGCACCATCCCTTTTATATGGCATGTGACAATCTGCGCAAGCCACACCTCTTTTCCCGTGAATACCGGTAATATAAACCTCATAATCAGGGTGCTGAGCTTTTATAATAGGAGTTCTGCTCAAAGCATGAACAAAATCTGTAAATTCTGCATTATCATAATAAGCTTCCATTGAGTCGGCCGAAAAACCTTTATCCCATGGAAATGTCAGATATTTTCCTTCGCCTTTAAAATAATATTCAACATGGCATTGAGCACAAACAAGGCTTCTCATTTCCTGACGTGTGACCTTGTTAATATCCCTGCCCTGACGTTGAAATGCTTCTACAAGAGCAGGTCTGGTGATTCTAAGATTCATAGTTTTGGGATCATGGCAATCCTGACATCCGATTGGGTTAACCACTTCTTCACCAAGGTCTTTCCATTTCTTTTTATAAAATGCTTCAGGTCCATACTTGTTCATAAGCCTTGGTATATCTGTACTTTTGCAAGTCCAGCATGTTGCCGGCTGAGGCTGAACTGTTCTTAATGTATTAATAATATCTTCAATTGCTCTATAATGTCCTTTTCCCTGACTATAGTCTTTTGAAAAAGCATAGCCAGCCCAAAGAACAACCAACTCAGGAAATTCCGAAAGATAGTCACGTGAAGCAGAACCACAATACTTGCTTTTAAAATTCGTGTCAGCAGTGCTTTTATATGTTTCGAATTCTCTTGGAAAATTCTCACCCCATATTTCATTTCTAGGTTCCCACTCGGCAATAGGTTTTTGTTGCTGAAAATAAAGTTTTGATTCTGATTTCCGATCGATTATTGATGATGCAAATAGTCCGATAAGGAATACAACAACAACGGTTATTAAAAAAATAATCCAGTTAACCCATGGATGTTTTTTCGACAATTCAGCTATTGACCTCATATTATTTATTCTTTTTTAAGTAATTATTTTGTTTATTCATATAATCTTGCAGCCATGGTGCAACATTTTTTCCATCCGGTTTTACAAGCGAGTATGGTGCCGCAGAAAGGCTGTTTATTGTTCCGTGAGGTGTTTCGCGGTGGCAATCCCAGCAAAGTTTTCCTTTTCCTTCTCTACTGCTGTCAGCAGTAACTTCAACAATATCGACCATATTCACCAAATCGTAGTGGCATCTGATGCAATTTTCCTGAACGACAGATTTACCGGCTTCTTTTATTTGTATTACCTGTGGTTCACCACGCATTGTAAATATTGAAGCATGCCTCGTACCATCCTTTGCTTTAAAAAAGTACTTCCTGAAAAAATTATCATGCGGCACATGGCAATCATTACAATTTGTGCATCTTGCATGACTACTGTGTGACCATGAAGCATATTGAGGATACATAACATGGCAGTTTATACAGGTTTCCGGCTCATCAGAAAGATATGAGGGAGCATTTGATTCATAAAAAATAAAGATTCCAAGCCCTGTAATTATTGCCAATAGTACTACTACTGTAAACTTCCATTTCTGCGGAGGTATGAAAAAACCTATTACTTTTCTCAGAAAACGAATCAAATTTTCTACTTTTTGACGCCAAATATATCTTAAAATTTAAAAAAAACAAAGAAAATACTGTTATACCAAATAAAATATTGTCAAAAAAAATGTCAGAAAAGCAAAATTTACAATAATTTATTATTAATTATAAAATTTTAAATAGCTGAATATTATTAATTTACAAATTTTCTTTAAAAATATTTCAAATAAAACTTGCATAATGTAAGTTCTTAATATAATTTTGCCGTGTTATAGTTTAATAGTACACTAAATTTGTATTTATGATTAAAATTGAAAATCTGGGTTTCAGTTACAAAAAGAAAAAAACTCTTTTTGAGGGTTTAAATCTGGAGCTTGGCGAAGGAAACATTGTTGGTTTACTTGGAAAGAATGGCGCCGGTAAAACCAGTTTACTTAAAATTATTTCGGGTATGTTATATCCGCAAAATGGTAGTTGTAAAGTATTTGGCAAAGAAAGTCGATTGAGATTACCATCTGTACTTAATCAATTTTATTTTCTTCCTGAGGAGATTTTTGCGCCACTTTTAAAAATAAAAGAATTTGTTAAAAGATACTCCGTTTTTTATCCGGATTTTTCAGAAATGGATTTCGGTAAATATATGAAAGAGTTTGAAATTGGTGAAGATGAAAACCTCAAGCAACTATCATTTGGTCAGAAGAAAAAGGTGCTTATTGCTTTTGCGATTGCTACTAATTGCAAACTATTATTATTGGATGAACCAACCAACGGTCTTGATATACCGGCAAAAAGCCAGTTTCGGAAAATTATTGCATCATCATTAAAAGATGACCAGACAATTATAATATCAACACATCAGATCAGGGATTTGGGATTAATGATTGATCCGGTTATAATTCTTCATGAAAGCCGCTTTATATTAAATATGACTCAGGAAGATATAATAAAGAAGGTGTCGTTTACACATGGAAACAATCCTGACATTTCAGCAAAATTTATTTACAGCGAAGATTATGGCGGGGTAAATAATCAGATAGTTGAAAATACTGATGGTGAAGAATCGGTAATTGATTTAGAATTGCTTTTCAATGCACTTGTCAGCAATAAAAAAACAGTAGAATATTTTAACAATTAAAATTATGAAAGAAATATTTGATTTTAAAAGATTTATACACTATTCAATGGTTCGGTATTCTGAAAATAGAATTTTCTTTTTCCAACCTTTGTTTATTATCGGCATTGCAGTCATCCTTATTGTTTTTAATGCATTGTTCGATAACCGTTCAGGTGTGACAATTGAGACATTCCAGTTATTTATTGCTTTTCTGAGCTTCTTTTTCTTTATAACTATACGTTCGATAAAGTCGTTTTCAGATTTTCATAAGCAAAATAAGGGTTTTATGCTTGCAACACTTCCTGCCTCAACCTTTGAGAAATTTTTGTATTCATTTTTGAATTCTACTATAATTTTCGGCGTTTTTTATATAATTTCTTTTTTTGCAAGCGCCTTTATAATTAGTGAGTACAATATTTTAGTTAATGCTCAGGTAAGTGGTTATAAATTTTACACCAATCCGCTGTTTTTAAATACCTTATCAACAGACTTCAGAGATGAAATAATCTACTGTAATCCATTTAAGCCATTTTCATTAATAAAAATGGTATTGGCAGTATCAGCAGTTTTTATGGCCGGTTCGGTTTTTTTCAGAAAGCTTGGTTTTATTTTTACTACCATCATAACGATATTGTTTATTTATTTCTCCATTAACATTATTGCTCTCTTTTTAAATTCAACAGGATATAATGCCTTAGGAACTGCTTCAGAGTTAATAATGTTACCATTTGCTAAACAGACAAATTATTTGTCAGGTAAAAACTATCTGGTTTATATTTCTGAAATAGCAATGTTTTGTTCAATAATTATTGTCTGGTTTGCTTCATACACACGTTTAAAAGAAAAGGAGTATTAATATGGAATTCAATTCAAAAAAAGCCATATTTCAACAAATTGCCGATTTAGTATGCGAGCATATTCTGTCCGGTAAATGGAAAGAAGAAGAGAGAATACCATCGGTGCGTGAAATGGCATCTTTGCTGGAAGTAAATCCAAATACAATTATCAAATCATACGAAGAGCTGCAAAGCAAATCAATAATATTTAACAAAAGAGGTTTAGGTTATTTTGTAACTTCTGCTTCTATTATGAAAATTAAAGAAAATTTTAAGAAAGAATTTATCACGAAAGAGCTTCCTCAAATATATAAACAAATGAGTTTAATCGGGTTTACAGCAGAAGAATTTATTAACGGTTATAACAATTATTCTTTAAACAAAAAATAAATACAATGAAAAAGTCAACAATAATTCTTATTATAGCCATACTGGTTTATTTTTCAGCACATACAGTTATTGCATTAGTTATTAATCCGGACAACTCTGACGGTATTTTAAAAAGCCATAAAATCGATAAAGCATTCCATAATATTAAAATTGAAGTTGATCACAGAGCATATTTTGATTTTAACATAAAAGAAAAAACTGACACCTGTGAAGTTTCATTTTTTGGGAAAATACCAAATATTAATGAAATCATTAAGGTTGATAACGACACGTTAAAGGTTAAAATTGATTCACTGAATTGCAGCGAACTGCATATATTTAATATTTCTGCACCAGAACTCAGTTCAATAAAAATTGTTTCAGGTGATAATAACTATTTTACGCTTAGCTTCATAAAAGGAAATAAAACTATTGATATATCAGGTAACCCTTCCATCACTATTGAAAAAAGTAAACTTGACACAGTAAATATCAACGCTGCAGATAGCCTGAGGTTTAGCTGTTACGACTGCAAATTCGAAGTTATCAATATCAACAGTAAGAACAACTTAAATAGTGTCAATTTCACGAACTCAATATTCGGAGACATCAGGATTAATAAATAATGCTTTTAGATTTGCGGTTGATCTTTAATATTTTAAAAGCAGCGACATAATCTCAATAAAAATTATTAGGTTTGTAATAAAAAACCTGATATGAAACTTGCAATTATTGGTGGAAGTGGCTTGGAAAAACTTGGAATCATTAAAGATGCTAAGGAAATTTTCCCTGATACACCTTATGGAAAGCCAAGCTCTGTTCTTAAATCCGGAATTATAGATAAAATTGAGGTTGTTTTTCTTTCACGTCACGGTGAAAATCATTCAATAACTCCTACTCATGTAAATAACAGAGCAAATATTCATGCTCTCAAAGAGCTTGGTTGTACGCATATTATTGCTACAACAGCATGTGGAAGCCTTAGAGAAGAAATCGGAAGAGGTGAGATGGTTCTTCCCGACCAGTTTATTGATTTTACAAGACTTAGGAATCTTACATTCTTTGATGAATTTGCAAATGGAGAAATTAATCACACTCCTATGGCTGAACCTTTTTCTAAAGAGTTAAGGGATGCTTTATTTAATTCTGCCGTAGAACTCGGACTTAAAATTCATCCTAAAGGGACAGTTGTAACCATTGAAGGTCCACGTTTCTCAACAAGAGCAGAATCAAATATGTTCCGGCTTTGGGGCGCAGATATAATTAATATGAGCATAGCACCGGAATGCATTCTGGCAAATGAAGCAAAAATTCCTTATGCGGCAATAGCGTTAAGCACCGATTATGACTGCTGGAAAACAGACGAAGAACCCGTTACATGGGATGCAATTTTGAAAATATTTAACCAAAATGTTGAAAACGTTACCAGACTTCTGCTCAGATTTCTTGAAAGACAATAACTGCAATTTTATGACAACTAAAAAACTGATTCTTTTAATCATCTTAATTCCTTATGTTTTAAGTTCATACTCACAAAACGACAAAAAGGCAGTTAAAAATGTAATTCTGATGATTACTGATGGGACCAGCGTTGATGTTCTGTCGCTTGCCCGATGGTATAAAGGCGGACCACTGGCAGTGGATTCGATAATTTGTGGTTTGATAAAAACCAGTTCGTCAGACAGTACAATTGCTGATTCGGCGCCGGCAGCGACCGCTTTTGCAACCGGTTATAAATCTAAAGCCGGTTATATCGGAGTTTCAGGAGATTCGATTATTCCTAAAATTACTGTACTTGAAGCCGCAAAAATTAAAGGAAAATCAACTGGATTTGTTGTCACCTGCGAAAACCCACATGCAACACCGGCAGCCTTTACCAGTCATTGCCAATTCAGAAGAGATTACGAAACTATTAATGAGCAACAAGTCTATAATAATCTAGATGTGGTTTTTAGTGGCGGCGGCTACAATTTTATAAATAAAGCTGCTTTTGACAAGAACAGATGCATGATTCCTTTCAGGGCAGATAATTTAAACCTTAGAGATTCTTTGATTAAATCAGGTTACAAATTTATCAGCAAAAAAGTTGAATTTGAAAAATTGGGAAAAGAAGCGAAAGTTTGGGGCTCGTTTGATTCTGACACAATAAATCTCGCCAATGATTTTGATAACAGGAAAAAACCTGTTGAAAAACAGACTCCTACCCTTTCTGAAATGACAAAAAAAGCCTTAGAGATTTTATCACAGAACAAAGAGGGATTTTTTCTTATGGTAGAAGGGAGCAAAGTTGACTATGCCGCTCATAACAGCGATCCGGTAGGAGTTCTATCCGAGTTTTTAGCATTCGATAGTGCAGTATCAGTCGCATTAAACTTTGCAAAAAAGAATGGAAACACGGCGGTTATTGTCTGCCCCGACCATGGCAACGGTGGAATTTCCATAGGAAACGATCAAACAAATTATAATTATTATAAAACTAAATACAAGAGCATTATTTCCGAATTAAAAAAAACAAAATCTACAGCTGAAGGTTTGAGTTTCTATATTAATAATATCATTTCAAAACATGGCGTTGATACTACAATATTGTTTAAAACAGTTGACTCAATGTATAACGTAAAAATGGATAATTTTGAGAAGTTTGTATTTCTTAATTGCATTGAAAACAAAAAAAATTGCCTTGTTGATGAATTGCAGAGTGTTTTTGGCAAAATGCTAAGCTCAAGGGTAAAAATAGGATGGACAACCGAAGGTCATACAGGTGAAGATGTTTTTATGGGAATTTACCATCCCGATGGATTAAGGCTTTCAGGAGTAGTTGGTAATACTGATGTTGCAAAGTATATTGCTGAAATTTTAAACCTTGGCAATTTAAAAGAATATTCCGAAAAATATTTCTGCGATGCAAAAAAAATATTCGTTTCAGGCAAATTTAAATTGACTATCGATAAAAAAGCGCTTATTGCCGATGAGTTAAACGGTAAAAGATCATTCTTTTTTCCGGCAAACAGGAATTACTTTATTATAAAAAACCATGAGAATAAAGACAAAATTGTAAATCTGAAAACAGTTTCCGTTTTCATTAATGATATTTTTTATATCTCACAAGAAGTAAGAGAATTTTTAAAATAGATTTTATGGCTTGGGTTTACCTTATTCTTGCAGGTTTTTTCGAAACAGCATGGGCTGTCGGATTAAAATATACTGAAGGTTGGACAAAGCTTGTTCCTTCAATAATTACTATTGCAATGATGGCTGTAAGTTTTATACTGCTTTCGCTTGCTCTGAAAGAACTTCCGATAGGAACTGCTTATGCTGTCTGGACCGGCATTGGCACTATTGGAACGGTCATTTTCGGGATGATTTATTTTAAAGAACCTTCCGATATACTACGGATACTTTGTATATTGTTAATAGTTGCCGGAATTGTTGGTTTAAAACTTCTTCACGGGAAATAATTTAATTGAGATTTAATAATTATTAAAAACTTGATTATTTCAAATTAAGTACGTATATTTGTACCTAGATAATTACTTAAACAAGTACGTTTATGATGGCAGCAAATTATACAGAATTCAGGACAGAGCTTAAAAAGTATCTTGATTCTGTTGAAAACAACAATGAAACTCTTATTGTTAAAAGAGGATCAGGCAAAGGTACGGTAATTATGTCGCTTGACGAATATAATTCGTTAATGGAAACATTATATCTTATGAGTTCAAGGGCAAATGCCGAAAGACTTTACAAATCAATAAACCAGATGAAGTCAGGAAAAGTTATCAGAAAAGATCTCATTGAAAAATGAAAAGGATAGTTTTTTCTTTAAATGCGTGGGAAGATTATACTTCGTGGCAAACGGAGAACAAGCAAATATTAAAAAAAATCAACGAGCAGATTAAAGATATCAAAAGGCAACCTTACCATGGTATCGGCAAACCCGAGGCGCTTAAATATGACCTTGCAGGATATTGTTCGAGGCGAATCGACAGCGAACACCGACTTGTTTATCAGGTTGCAGTAGAAGAGATTCTGATTTTCAGCTGCAGATATCACTACGACAAATAATTTATTATGGCAGAAACACATGCAGTAACCGGTGCTTATGGTTTCTCAGGGAAATACATAACAAAAATACTTCTCGAAAAGGGAATAAAAGTACGCAATATTACAAATTCGCCCAATCGTGAAAACCCTTTCGGAGAAAATGTTGAAACTTATTCTTACAATTTTGACAAACCTGAGCTTCTGGTTAAAAGCCTTGAAGGTGTTAAAGTTCTTTATAATACTTACTGGGTCAGATTTAACCATAAAGGCTTCAAACACTCCGAAGCTGTCGATAATTCGATAATTCTTTTTGATGCCGCAAAAAAAGCAGGAGTTGAAAGGATAGTCCATACAAGTATTACCAATCCTTCAGAAGATTCTTCTTATGAGTATTTCAGTGGAAAAGCCATTCTTGAAAATGAGCTTTTAAAATCAGGTGTTCCACATTCTATTTTAAGACCGGCGGTTTTGTTTGGCAAAGAAGATATTTTGATAAACAATATTATTTGGACCATCAGAAATATGCCATTGGTAGCTATTTTCGGAGATGGAAACTATAAATTTCAGCCGATATTTGTTGAAGATTATGCTAAGCTGGCAATTGAAGAAGGGAAAATGACAGGCAACAGAACTATTGATGCGATTGGTCCCGAAACTTTCAGCTATAATGAGTTTGTAAGTCAGGTTTGTGAAATTCTCGGTAAAAAAAGGATGCGGATTCACGTTTCCAAAAACCTCGGAGTATTCGCAAGCAAAATCATAGGTAAATTTGTAAACGACGTTGTACTTACTAACGATGAATTAAGCTCTTTGATGGACGGTTTATTAAGCACAGAAAGCCAACCAGCCGGAACAACAAAACTCAGTGAATGGATTGAAAAGAACAAGGAAACTGCAGGAAAAACTTATACCAGTGAATTAGCCAGAAGGATTGACAGAACCAAAGCGTATTAAAAGCAACTCAAACACCTATAAACATTAACCTCTTTATCAGAAATTTTTATTGAATAAATTGAAGATAATTGTCACGATTAATTAATAAATAATTGTGATCAGGATAAGTTTCTGCAAATATTCTGGAAATTTTTGACTTGCCTTGTTGCCATTTTATTTCAAAAGCATTCAGAACTCCATCTTTTTCTTCAATAAAATCAATTTCCTGTTGATCGTAAGTTCGCCAGAAAAAGTAGTTATACAATTTGTTTTCTTCTGCATGAAATTTAATTCTTTCCATTATCCAGTAATTTTCCCAAAGAGCTCCAGTATCTGCTCGGGCTGAAATATCAGCAAAATTATTTAAAAGAGAGTTTCTTATGCCTGTGTCGTAAAAATACCACTTATGGTTTTTAACAACCTCTTTTCGCAAATTTTTGCTATATGCGCCAACCTTATAGATTACAAAAACTTTAGTAAGTAAATCAAGATATTTTTCAACTGTAATTTTATTTATCCCAAGTTTGTTTGCAAGTTCATTGTATGAAACCTCGTTTCCGATTTGGAAGGCCAACAGTCTCAATAAATCGTACATTTTTGAAGAGTTTCTTATACCATCAACCATAAGAATATCTTTTAACAGATAATGCTGAACAATATTATTCAGATAAATTTTCTTTTCTTCTTCATCTTTTAACAATAAAACCTCAGGATATGAACCATATAACAGCCTCTCATTAAGTTTTTCCATAGATTCCGGTATTGACTGTATCGTTGATAGTTCTTTCTGTGAAACCGGATACATAGTCATAGTTATACATCTACCGGTAAGTGGCTCTCCTGTTCGGTTAAGCATATCAACTGCTGATGACCCGGATAAAATTACTTTAACATTCTGAATTTCATCAACAATAAGTTTTACGGCTTTTCCAATAAACGGCATTGTTTGAGCTTCATCAATTATAAGTAAATCCGTATTTTTTAATAGCCATCTGTAATTGGCGACGCTAATTTCCTCAAGAAGATGGGAATTATTGTGGTCTTCTGCATTAAGAATCATCACATTACCAGAGAATTGCCCGGCAATTTCTTTAAGAAGAAAAGTTTTACCTACCCGTCTTGAACCAATTAAAATTATTGCTTTACCAGGTTTTAATGAACCAATTATTTTATTTTTCAGGTATCTTGGAATTATCATCCTTGCTAAATTTCAACAAATATAGTAAATTTTGTCACTACAATGACAATTTTTAGCTAAATTTTGTCATCATAATGACGATTTTAATGTTTTTGTGTAAATGCAAAAGATTTTATTTCTTTACCAAAGCTTACAAATTATGTCTGATAAAGTCAGATTTGCCTGGAAATATTCGTAATTCCGCATTTGTAATTATTTTATTCTATAAGATGGGGTACAAATCTGCTGAAATTATCGGTAATTAAAGTGTTTGTTTCTCTGATACCAATTCCGGCCGGCTCCTGCCCTATTATCCAGCTGCCTATCATTGGGTGATTGCCGTCAAAATCGGGTAAACCGCAAAGTTCCTGAAAAATATAGCCTTCTTTACCGTAATTGCCTTCTGTTTTTTCCTTTAGAACACCGTTCATATAAATTTCGATGTTTGCACCTTCGCGTGCGAGAATCGGCTTTTTTACATAGTATTTCATGTCCTTCTTCTCAAAATATGATTCCAGAAGATATGGACTTTCAGGAAATAACTGCCAGAGAATTGGCAAAATAGCTTTGTTTGATAGAATCATCTTCCATGCGGGCTCAATCCAGAAAGTATTGTTTTTATCATTAATGATATTCTTGCCAAATTCATCAGTAACCATGAACTCCCAAGGGTACAACTTAAAAATATTCCTAATTGGTTGTTCATCCAAATCGACAAAGCAATTTAATCCGTTGTCCCAACCAATATCATCAATATAAACAAGCTTTGTTGTCAAACCTGCCTGAATTGAACAATCTCTCATATACTCTACTGTTGTAAGGTCTTCAAGCGTATCTTTCAGGCAACTGAAATGAAGTGTATCAACATAAAGGAAATTCTTAAGATATTTCCAATATGCAATAAGTTTTTCATGTATTGAATTAAACTGGTCTTTATCTTTATCAAAATCCTGAAGCCAGAACCACTGGACAATTCCCGATTCAAATAATGAAGTCGGAGTATCGGCATTAAATTCCAGAAGCTTCGGAACACCATTCTTATAACTGAAATCAAAACGTCCATATATCGATGGAACATCATCATTCCAGGTTTTCTCTATCATCGGAATAAATGCATCGGGTATTGCAAAGCGAAAATACAATTTATTATCTATAACATGCTGAACTGCTGTCAAGCACATTTCCCAAAGTTCGTAAGTTGCTTTTTCAATAGCATCAACATCCGAAGCAGAAAGTTTATAATATGCGCTTTCGTCCCAATAAGGGCTATCTGTTGAGTGAAATCCAAAGCCAAGGTCTTCAACAGTTTTCTGCCAGTTGTTTCTGGGTGTGATAGTAATTCTTTCCATTTTTTATTTATGAATTAAGAATTAAGATTTTAGATTTCGGAATTGTTATTTCTGATAATTCAACTTTCTATATAATATTAATTATAATTCAAAAATCACAAATCAAAAATGATCATGAGGAAACGCTGAAGCCTCTGCCAAATCCACCACGAACAACAGAACCTTTAAATCCGTTAGTACCTATATTTGCATTTTCATGCAAAGCGCCGGAGTAATACCCTGCTCTGTTATACATTCCGCCCCTGAACAGTCCGTAAGGTCTGAAAGCATAGTACCATAAAAAAGGGGTAACCATGTGCTGGTATTGCGCGGTTGTATCGCTTCGCATATAAACCTTTTTCTGATTTGGATCCTGCGATCTATTGCATGCAGCAAGAGCAGCTGTTACTAGAACGAGTTTTACAATTTTGGATTTTTTCATTCTATTTAACAGTAATGTAAATCTCGTATTCCTTTTTTATTGGCAGGTTTTGAGTGTTCCCATTTTCATCTTCTCCTTCGGTTTTTGTTATTCCCAAGGATGGAATTGTATCTGAATAAATATACTCTTTATAAAGTTGATTTTTTATCCAGACCTTATGTTTAGTAACCAGAATATCTTTATCGCTGTTAAGGTGTTCAACGGATAATACTGTTTCAACGGAACCGTCCTTTGAAATATCTTTTGTTTTATCCTCATTACTGCAGGAATAAAATAGAACCGACAGCAATATAATGCCAGCTATTATTCTCATAAGTCAATTATATTAAAAATGTTATCAGCGTATAAATTATCTGATAAAAATAAAATCATTACCCAGGAATTTTGCCTGACTGCCAAGCATTTCTTCAATTCTCATCAACTGATTGTACTTTGCAATGCGTTCAGAGCGGCATGCCGAGCCGGTTTTTATCAACCCTGTATTAAGTGCAACAGCAAGATCAGCAATAGTTGTATCTTCAGTTTCGCCTGAACGGTGGCTTATAACTGCAGTATATGAGTTTCTGTATGCCATATTTACTGCATTTATCGTTTCAGTAAGAGTACCAATTTGGTTAACCTTAACAAGAATTGAATTTGCTACCTTTTTTTCAATTCCTTTTGCAAGGCGCTCAGTATTAGTAACAAACAAGTCGTCTCCAACAAGTTGAATTTTATTTCCAAGTTCTTTTGTCATAAGCTGCCAACCCTTCCAGTCATCTTCAGCCATACCGTCTTCTATAGAAATAATAGGATATCTTTTCACCCAATCTTTCCAGAAATCGACCATTTGAGAGGGAGTGAGTTTTTCTCCAGTTGATTTTTTGAGATGATAAACATTTTCTTCAGGAAGATAATATTCTGAAGACGCCGGGTCAAGGGCAATAAAAACGTCTTTTCCCGGTTTATATTTAGCATTTTCTATTGCTTTAAGGATAAATTTCAGCGCTTCTTCATTTGATTTAAGATTAGGTGCAAATCCGCCTTCATCACCAACATTTGTCGAATATTTGGATTTTTTAAGAACTTCTTTCAGGTGGTGGAAAACCTCTGCTCCCATTCTAATTGCATCGGCAAAAGTAGGAGCGCTAACAGGCATAATCATAAATTCTTGAAAATCAATTGAATTATCAGCATGTGAACCGCCATTAAGAATATTCATCATTGGAATTGGCAGTGTATTGGCATTAACACCGCCAATATAACGATAAAGTGGTTGCCCTGAAAGAATTGCGGCAGCTTTTGCACATGCAAGCGATACTCCCAATATTGCATTTGCTCCCAGATTTGATTTATTTGGTGTGCCATCCAAATCAATCATTGTCTGATCAATTTGGTTTTGCTCTGTAACAAGCATTCCTTTTAGCTCTTCATTTATAACCTTGTTGACATTTTGCACTGCTTTAAGCACACCTTTTCCTAAAAAAAGACCTTTGTCGCCATCACGTAATTCCACTGCCTCGTGCACACCGGTAGAAGCGCCTGAAGGGACAGCCGCCGACCCAACAATGCCATTATCAGTTAATACGTCAACTTCAATTGTCGGATTTCCTCTTGAATCGAGGATTTGGCGTGCATAAATATTTGCTATTGTACTCATAAATTATAAATTAAGGTTAATAAATTAGTTCTTGGCTTCTAATTAATAAGTGAAATTCAAATATACTTCGACTGATTTAATTTGCAATAAATTGCAATCAAATCGCTCAGTATAACTTAATCTAAACAATATTTGCTTCGCAATCCTGTCAAGATTCAGTATATAAAAAAAGGATAAAGCAATAAACTTCATCCTTTAACAAAAATAATATATTTTCTTAATTACTTTGTTTCTTCTTTCTGATTTTCATCAGTTTTTTCTGCTTCCGGTTCAGAAGGTGTTTCTGTTGCATCTTCAACTTTTTCTTCTTTCACTTCTTCAGCAATAGTTTCTGCAACCTGAGTATCAACAGCAATTTCTTCTTTAACTTCTTCAATTTCTTTTTCTGCTACAGGTTTTTCTGTTTTTTCCTGTTTTTTGGCTTTTGGTTCGCCAGGAGTTGCTTCTTTTTTAGCTCCGGAGCCTCTTCTTCTTGTTTTTGATTTGCCGGTTTTCTGTTCTTTTGTTGAGAGCAGGTTTTCGTTATAATCAACAAGTTCCATAAGACACATATCGGCATTATCTCCGAGTCTTCTGCCTGTTTTAAGTATTCTGGTATATCCACCAGGTCTATCGGCTACTTTTACAGCAATTTCTCTAAAAAGTTCAGTAACTGCTTTTTTATCCTGCAGGAAAGAAAACACTTCTCTTCTGGAATGAGTTGAGTCCTCTTTTGATTTAGTAATAATAGGTTCAACAAATTTGCGAAGTACTTTTGCTTTAGCAACAGTAGTGTTGATACGTTTGTGAATAATCAATGAATTAGCCATATTTGCTATCATCGCGTCCCTGTGTTCGCTTTTTCTACCCAGGTGATTTACTTTTCTGTTATGTCTCATTTCTCTTAATCCTTATCTAATTTATATTTAGAAACATTCATCCCAAATGTAAGACTTTTGTTTTTTACAAGGTCTTCAAGTTCAGTTAATGATTTTTTACCAAAATTACGGAACTTAAGGAGGTCGTTTTTATTAAATGCAACCAATTCTCCGAGTGTCTCAACATCAGCAGCTTTAAGGCAATTAAGCGCTCTAACTGAAAGGTCGAGGTCAACAAGTTTGGTTTTAAGCAACTGTCTCATGTGCAGTGATGATTCATCAAATTCTTCGGCAACTGCCTTTTCTTCGCTGTCTAGTGTAATTTTCTCATCAGAGAAAAGCATGAAATGGTGAATAAGTATTTTAGCAGCTTCTTTCAAAGCATCCTTAGGATGTATAGAACCATTAGTTTTTATCTCGAGGATAAGTTTTTCATAGTCGGTTTTCTGCTCAACGCGGTAATTTTCCACGTAATACTTAACGTTGCGTATTGGTGTAAAAATAGAGTCTATAGCAATTGTTCCAAATGGAGCATTAGCTATTTTATTTTCTTCAGCCGGAACATATCCTCTACCTTTATCAATTGTAATTTCAACTACAAGTTTAATATTAGGTTCCAGATGGCAAATAACCAATTCAGGGTTAAGCACCTGAAAGCTTGATAGAAAACTGTTGATATCACCGGCTTTAAATTCATCTTTTCCGGTAATAGTAACAACAACTTTTTCATTATTTACAGATTCTATCTGTCGTTTAAAACAGACCTGTTTCAGGTTTAGGATTATTTCGGGGACATCTTCAATAACTCCTTTTATTGAAGAGAACTCCTGAAGCACATTATCTATTTTTACATTAGTTATGGCAAAACCTTCTAGAGAAGAAAGAAGTATTCTTCTCAATGAATTACCAATGGTTGTACCGTATCCCGGTTCCAAAGGACGAAATTCGAATTTTCCATTGAATTCGTCTGATTCAATCATTATAACCTTGTCAGGTTTTTGAAAAGCTAAAATTGCCATTATTATTTTGTCTTTTTTAATTCAGAACTAATTATTATTTAGAATACAACTCAACGATTAGTTGTTCTTTAATATTTTCAGGAATTTCATCTCTTTCCGGATAAGCATTAAATTTACCGGCAAGTTTTTCCTGATCCCATTCCATCCATGCATAACGTGAATGATTTGCCACAACTGCTTCAGAAATAACTTCAAGTGATTTTGATCTTTCTCTTACGGCAACAATATCATTTACTCTAACCAAAAAGGAAGGAATATTAACAACTTTTCCGTTAACTGTTATATGACAATGAGAAACCAACTGACGAGCAGCGCTGCGTGTTGGAGCAATACCAAGGCGGAAAACCACATTGTCAAGTCGTGATTCAATAAGTTGTAATAATACAACACCGGTTACACCACCTTTGCGGGAAGCCTGTTCAAACAGTTTTCTGAATTGTTTTTCAAGGATTCCGTATGTATATTTTGCTTTTTGTTTTTCATTAAGCTGAGTACCATACTCAGATGTTTTCTTCATCTTTTTAGAAACTCCGTGCTGTCCCGGAGGATAATTTTTCTTTTCGAAGTTCTTGTCAGGACCATAAATAGGATCTTTGAATCTTCTTGCAATTTTTGTTTTCGGACCAATATATCTTGCCATACTTTAAATAAATTATGCTATTAAGCTTATAAACTTTATTAATAAAATGATTAAACTCTTCTGCGTTTTGGTGGGCGACATCCGTTATGTGGTATCGGAGTTACGTCAACGATCTCACTAACTTCAATGCCTGCGGTATGTATCGACCTTATAGCAGATTCTCTGCCTGATCCTGGACCTTTAACATAAAGTTTAACTTTTCTTAACCCCATGTCGTAAGCAGCCTTTGAGCAATCTGTTGCTGCCATCTGACCTGCATAAGGAGTATTCTTTTTTGAGCCTCTAAAGCCCATTTTCCCGGCTGATGACCATGCGATAACCTGTCCGGAGCTATTAGTAAGAGAAACAATAATATTATTAAAAGATGCATTTACGTATGCTCTTCCAATAGCGTCAACTTTTACTACTCTCTTTTTTGTTGCTTTTGTTGTCTTTGCCATTTTATCTAATTAATTTCTGCTTTCCTTATTTTGATTATTTATTAACCTTTGGTAGCCTTTTTCTTATTAGCTACGGTTTTTCTTTTTCCTTTACGAGTACGGGCATTGTTCTTAGTGCTCTGTCCGCGTGTAGGTAAACCCATACGATGACGAATTCCGCGATAACATCCGATATCCATCAGTCGCTTAATATTCATCTGTACTTCTGAACGAAGCGCACCTTCAACCTTGTAATTATCAGAAATGATATTTCTGATTTTGGTCTGTTCATCATCATTCCAGTCCTGAACTTTTTTTCCAAAATCAATTCCTGCTTCGGTTAAAATTTTATGAGAAGTACTTCTACTAATACCAAAAATGTAAGTAAGAGCTATTTCTCCTCTTTTATTTTTTGGTAAGTCAATTCCAGCTATTCTTGCCATATTGTAATAATAATTTTAAATTCAACTATTAATTA
>CAZELC010000016.1:0-17742 GCA_964512865.1 uncultured Bacteroidales bacterium | reverse complement strand
GGGTCAACTTCTTTTAAAAAGTCGTGATAACCAACAATAGATTTTAGTTCAGAAGCAAATATAAAAATGTCATTTCTGTGATAATAATAAATCGGTTTTATACCGAATCTATCTCTGGCAATAAAAAAAATCTGTTTCTTATGATCATAGATACAAAATGCAAACATTCCTTTTAATTTTTCGAGAATTCCGGTTCCCCATTCTTCGTACCCATGAATAATAACCTCTGAATCACTTGTGGATGAAAAAATATGACCTTTCTCCGCCAAGTCCTTACGAATTTCTCTATAATTATAAATTTCGCCGTTAACAGTGAGCCAAATAGTTTTATCTTCGTTGCACATAGGCTGAGTGCCGGCTTCGGAAAGATCAATCAGAGATAAACGGCGATGGCCCAATGCAATATTTTCATTTTCATTAACATATAATCCTGCACCATCAGGGCCTCTATGTGTCATAAGATCACGTAGTGAAATAAATTCTTCCTTGTTGATTTTCTCTTTAAAGTTCCATATACCGTTAATGCCACACATTTTCTAGTTCCCTTGATTTTTTTTGTATTCAAATATATTTGACAATTCAAACCTTATCGTTTTAATATAACTAAAGAAATATTGTGTCAATGTTTTATAGTAAAAAGTTTTGTTCTGCTGATAAGTCAATGGATTTAATAAGATTTGACGATATTCATTTGTAATTGTTTTGTAAATGGAATTCCTCTTATGCTTCAAATATTTTTCTTTTGCAAAGCGTTTAAGCACTTTAATATTTGATTGTTTAAATGTATTTAATGGTTGCTGTTTTGAAATTCCCTGCGGATGATCATTATATACGCACCAAACATCATTAAAATATTTTAGTTTCCCTTCACCAACTATAAAAATTTGAAAGGCCCAGATAAGGGATAATTTAATGTCTGCAAATTTTTCAAAAAAGACAGTAATATTTTTGTTGTTTCTAAAAACCAAGGAAGCTGTTGGGATAATATTTCTCTCAATAATATCCCAAGAATAGAAATCAGGGGAATATTTATTTAGTTGCGAATAAAACCTGAACCCAGCAAAATTCAGATTTATTATTCCAAAATCATTTCCCGCAATAATATTAATTTGGGCATCATGAAAGCAACCTATATAATCTTCGTTTTGTTCAAGAAAATCCACTTGTTTTTGAAGTTTGTACTCGTAAGACCAATAATCGTCACCTTCCAGCATTGCAATATACTTCCCTCTACAATTTTTATATATATCACTTGAATTCCTTACCACACCTTGATTAGAATTTTGAAGTACAAGAAATATTTTATCAGGGTACAACTTTTTAAACCTCTCTAAAATATTTCTTGTCCCATCTGTTGAAAAATCATCACCGACAACTATTTCAAATTCAAAAGTGGTTTTTTGCCCTAACGCACCTTCCAGGGCTTTTTCAATGTATTTTTCATGATTATACACCGGAACCGCAACGCTTACAAGTGGGCAAATATTATGATTATCCATTAAGCAACAATTTTAATCTTAATTTAAAAGCACGGCATAAGAGAAATAATCACCATCATGACTGAAAGAAATGTCAGGTAATACTTCACAATATTTACTGACTATGTAGGGTATCCCTTTTTCTGATTTCATTACCGCAATATCATTCTCATTTATCCTAAAATGCTGTGCAAGCTTTTTTTTCAACAAACGCCTTAGTTCCACACTATGGTCACATTTATTATTCTCTCCAATAAAATTTTGAATTTTTGGAAGGTCTTTTTCACTATTACAAGCAATTGTTGAAATATAATCGGGAAAAATCTTTGTTTGGGAAAAAAAAGTTTTTTTACCATTGTTTACATTACCTGTGGCAACAAAAAATCCTTTCTTTTTAGAAAGAGATTCTATTTCAACTTCATATTCATTTGGAATAAAACCTTTGTTTAGTCCATCTTTAAGATCAATTTTATAGGCACTTTCTTTACATGTCCATAAAACAAAAGGCAATTGCTCAATTTTTATTTTTTTTGCCACAAGCAACTGCTCATCAGCCGTAAGAATTTTATCTAAATATTTTTTTTTTGAAAAACTCAATTGATTCGAAATATCTTTCTTGGATAAAATATCATTACCAATTAAGCATTTAGCCTCTTTTTCAGGACTTTTCATTTATTATATTAATAATATTATCTAAAGTTAATGCTTTTTCAAGAGATTTATTATCAAACTCAATATCAAACTCTTCTTCAATATCAATAATTATATCTACTATTCGAGCCGAATTAATCTTTAGATCAGCTATAATTTTTGGGTTTTCCGGTACTTTTTCCCAAATTGATTTATCAAAAATATACTTGTTTAAAATTTTCAATACTTTACTTCTTATCTCTTCCATTATTATATTTTTTTAGAATTATACAAGAGTTAACATCCCCAAAGCCAAAACTTGTTTTTGCAATGATATCAATATTTTTATTTTCTATTAGGTTTTGAGGGATTTTTCTATAATCAATTACACTTGTTATTTCGTGGTGAATATCTTCACAATTTATAGAAGGATAAATAAACTGGTGATAAATTTCCATAACTGAGGCAATTATTTCAATTGATCCACTGGCTCCCAGACAATGACCATTCATGGATTTTAGCGAATTAATATAAGGGAAATCAGCTCCATATAAGTTTAAAGCATTCGCCCAGTTTTTAATTTCAATCACATCTGCCATTGTTGATGATAAATGTCCTGAGATACAATCAATTTTTGATACATCGATTTGTGCGTCACAAATTGCTCTTTTAATGCAGGAAATAACCCCGGCAGAATTTGGGGCAGTCATAGTTCCACCGTTACGCTGACCTCCTGAATTTAAATAACCGCCTCCAATTTCAGCATAAATTTTAGCACCGCGTAATAATGCTGATTCAAGTTCCTCAAGAATTAATATTCCGGCGCCGGCAGATGGAACAAGACCGCAAGCGCTTTCACTCATTGGTCGGCATCCTTTTTCTGGCGTTTCATTAAATGATGTAGCAGTTACGCGTAAAGCATCAAAAATTGCCCAATAATATGGGGAATATCCTTCCGTGCTTCCAACAATCATTCTTTTTGCTTTTCCATTTCTTATTGCTTCAAAACCTAATATTACAGATTCTGTACCTGTTGAACAGGCATTAGAGTTTGATGTCAAAACATTACCTGTTGCCAAAATTCCTGATAATATTGCTCCTGGAGCACTAAAGATTAATTGTTCAATGGTGCTGCTTCTTATTTTTTTTAGCTTTCTTTCATTTACAAAAGGAATTAATTTATTCCCGATTAAGTCAATACTTCCAAAACCACTTCCAATAATAATTCCTGTATCTTGATCTATAACCTGAGATGTGTAATCCGGTATCGAAAATCCTGCGTCTGTCCAAGCTTCTAAGCCAGCAATACATGAATACTTTATAGTAGAACTGGAATCTGTCAGATTATATTTTTCAAGAATATTTAGAAAAGCAGAATTTTCTGTATCAGGAATACCTCCAATTTGACAATTAAAATTCAAGTCGCTTAATTCTGCTATTCGTTTAATGCCGCTTATACCATTTTTAATTGAATCCAAGAAAATCTCTTGTCCGACTCCAACTGAAGATACCACGCCAATACCAGTAATTACAACCCTTTTCATGCAGTTAACATTTTAAAAGTACAAATTGCAGTTTTAGTAAGTACAATATTATTTCTTGAATTAATCATTTTAATCTTACATTTAAGAATATTGTTTGTCAAATATTCTTTAACAGAGTGCACAGTAACAGACTCTCCTGGAAATACCGGCTCGTAAAAATCAGCATCGATATGTGATAAGTAAGGAAAATATGATTTGTTTGTTTTATAAATATCCAGTAAAAAAACACCAAAACTAACCAATCCTATTTGCCCCATAGCTTCAACAAGAATAACTCCGGGAGTAACAGGTTGATTAATAAAATGGCCTGAGTAAAATGGTTCATCTAACCGAAAAGTATAGTGCCCAAATATTTCTTTTTCATTTACTTCCAATATTTTGTCAACAAATAGAAATGGTTTACTATATGGCAAGCTTTTCAAAATACTGTTTTCCAATTCTTTACTAATCACTATTTATGAAAATTTAATTTTTCAATACCAAAACTATTTATAATAGCTTCCTTTACTTAAGAATTTATCTGTTCGCCACCATCAACTCTAATTATCTCGCCATTAATCCATGAGGCTTCTTTTCTTGAAAGCAGATAAATTACTTTTGCAACATCATCCGGCTTAGTTATTCTTTTAAATGGATTTTTTTCCTTTGCAATTTTTATAATATTCTCATAAGAAGGAATTGCCCTTAAGCCCGGAGTATCAGTTACACCCGCATTTATTAGATTTGTAGTTATACCAAATGGAGCAAGTTCAACTGCTAAATATCTGCAGCCAGATTCAAGCACAGATTTAGCAGCGCCGACAGCAGAATATCCTGACATTACTTTTTTTGAACCTTCACTAGTAAGACCAATAATCCTAGAGCCATGACAAAAAAAACCATTATCAAACAGTAATTTACTCCATGTAAAAAAACTAACTCCCATAGCATTAATAGTATGGAGATAGTTTTCCTCACTTAATGTATTAATTTGAGTTGAATCTTCTTTGAAATTAATTATAGGATTAATATTTCCGTATGCAATTGAATGTAAAAAAACATCAATTTTATCAGTAGAATTAAAATGATTTTTTAATTCTTTCAAAATTAATGACTGACCATCGTTTGTTATTGCATTTGTATTTATACTAATAAACGACACTCCAGTTTTTCGAATCTTGTCAAATTCAATTTCAACCTCTTTTAATCTTGATTTTCGGTCATGATGAACGATAAAAATATTATATCTTTTTTTTGCAAATAATTTTGCAGATGCAAGACCAAACCCACTGGAACCACCAAGAATAAAAACCCAATTCATTCAAAAATATTTTAGCAAATATACATTTTATTAAGCATTTATCCTAAATTTGTATAAAAAAGATGCCTGCATATTTCCACACTTTATACCTTGAAACTACAAGAATTTGCAATTATTCATGTAATAACTGTTCTAGTGGTTCGCATCTTAAAGATCATGACTGGGGTAAGGAGCTAACATACGACGAAATTGTTGACCGAATATTAATTCCGGCATATAAACTGGGAACATCTAGTATTGAGTTTTCAGGTGGTGAATTTCTTTTAAGAAGAGATGCATTTGATTTATTGAAAGAAGCTAACAAAATAGGTTTTAAGATCAGTATTGTCAGCAATGGCTCTACTTTAAATAAAAAAAATATTTTAAAGTTAAAAAAGATTCTTGGAGATAATCTATTAATTTCATTAGGTATAAATTCATTTAGTAATGATGAAAACACTGAAACAAGAAATGTTAAAACTGATAATATTCTTAAAATAATTAACAAACTTGAAAAAGAAAATATGGGAATCAACATTTGTGTTTCGGCCGGGGCTCACACAGCAAAATCTTTTGCGGATACTTTACAAAAAATAAGAGAGTTAAAGCTGCCTTTCAATAGAATCCCATTCACACCAAGAAACTCTGAATCAAAGCATTTGATGTTTGACAAACAGATTTTAAAAAATCAGCTTCACCCTGCTTTAAGAAAAGACTTCCATGGTTATGTGAGTTACATCCCTTTCTTTCTTCCGGAAAGAGTATATTTTGATGAAACAGGACAACCAAAAAAAAATACTAAAATCCCGACAAACCCATCTGTCGGATGTTGGTGTGGCTCATTCTATTCAATTACTCCGGAAGGAGAGGTCACGCCATGCCCACTTCTTGGTGACCATATTACCGGCGGAAATATTAGAAATGAAGCTCTGGATAAAATCCTTTTCCATTCAGAATTATTTAAACGGATTGTAAACAGAAATACTTTTGGAGGGAAATGTGGTAAATGCAAGTATGTTTTTTCTTGCGGAGGCTGTAGAACAATGGCTTATTTTCAGACCGGCGATCTTTTTGGTGAGGACCCCACGTGTTTCATTGATGAACTAACGGAAAAAGAACTCCTTGAGTTTGAAAAGGAAACAATACGAAACTTTAAGAATTATTACCGTATGACAAGGTTTAGCCAACTAATTAACAATGATAAAGCCTGATGAACATTTTTAATGTATAAAAAAATTAAATCTCAGCAATTTTGTTGCGGCTACTTAAGTTTCTAGTTATTATTGAAAATATTAAATATAAATAAAGATAGGTTTATATTTAAAAATTTGATAAGGAACTATTTTTATTAAAGTGTTTCAAAATCCAAAAGATTTCTGTTTACAATAGTTCCTGCTGTAACAATAGCATTTTTTCCAATATTTATATTAGGAAGAACAACTGCCTGAGCGCTTATATATGAATAATCACCAATATTGACTGGTCCAATAATGGTTGCGTTGGGGCCAATATTAACATATTTTCCTAAGACGACACTATGTCCAATCGTAGAGTTTATATGAACAACAGAGCCAGAACCAATTCTCACATTATGTGAAATTCCAACTCCTGGTTGTATGATGACACCTGAATATTTTTCGTTATAATGGTATATTGTGGTTCTTTCTGATATTACTGAAGCCAATAATCCTCCTGCCTTTTCAATTTTCAGTGTCAGCATTTCTCTAATTCTCGGGTTTCCAATCCCGGTAATAAATCGATTATCACCTTTTCGAAAATATTTTTTAACCGATTCTAAATCATTGAGTACTTTATAAATACCATGAAGCAAGTCAGTTGTTTTATATCCTTCATCAAAAAAAACAACTTCATCATTAAAATTATCTTCAATCAATATTGTGAGAATTTCTTTACCTAATCCTCCACAGCCTGCTATTAACATAATTTTGATTTATAAGAATTTATTGTATCGCAGATATAATCAATTTCATTATTATTTAATTCAGGGAAAATAGGTAATGACAGCACTTCTTTGCAGATTTTTGAACATACTTCTGTTTTCGAGATTCCATTAGAAGTTTCAGAAAACAACTTATAATCACTTAATGGTTTAGGATAATGCACCATGCAGCTTACACCGTTATTATTAAGAATGAGTTTTAGGTCATCCCTTTTCTTAATACGAATGACATATTTGTGATAAACATGTTTTTTACCTTGTGCAGCTTCTGGCAGAATAATTCCCGGAATAGAATGTAGGTTTTGTTTATAAAGTTGTGCAATTTCATTCAATCTTTTTATTCTTGATTCTAAGTGATCTTTTATTTGATATGTTAGTAAAGCGCAATTAATGTCTGAAAGGCGACTGTTAAACCCCAATATCTCGTATTCTTTTTTTTCGCATTTCCCGTGATATTTGATTTGTTTTATAAATTTATATTTTTCTAAGTCATCAGTGAGGATTGCTCCTCCATTGCTAAAAGCGCTAATAATCTTTGTGGGGTCAAAACTAAAACAACTTATATCTCCCATACTACCAGCATTTCTATTTCCTGAACTAGATCCAAATCCCTGTGCTGCATCTTCAATAAGAATAAGCTTGTTCACAGAAGCTATTTCTTCAATTCGTTCAAAGTCAATTAACTGACCGAATAAATGTACTCCGATTATAGCTTTTGTTTTGATTGTGATTTTTCTTACAAGGTCATCAAGATCCATCAAAAAAGTCAGAGGATCAATATCAACAAATACAGGAATTGCTCCCGCTCTTAGTATAGGACTTGCAGATGCAATAAAAGAAAATGATGTGACCAATACTTCATCACCAGCTTCAATTCCTGAAGCTTTCAGGGCAAAATACAAAGCATCAGTGCAACTGTTAACAGTTACAGCGTACTTTCTACCAGTAGTTTTACAGAGATTGCTTTCCAGAATTTCAGATCTTTCCCCAAATAACATCCCACTTGAATAAACAGAATGGGTTATATCTAGAATTTCTTGGCTATTATTGTCGTAAAATCTTTTTATACCATAAAATGGGATTTTCATGTTTTATAGTTATACTAATAAGCATTTTGTAATGAACAAAAGTAAGCAATTAATATTATTTACAAAACTTAAGTTCTGATAAGTCATAAAATTTAATTTCTATCAAATTTCATAAAAGCAATTAGGACTTAAAAATACAGATTTAGTGATGTTTTTTGATTAACTAGTGAAATCAGCGGACTTAAAAAATATTATCCAAAAAAATGTGTATTTTTGTTAATTGTAGTCATGTTTTTAAATAAACAAAACTATTAAAAAGAGAAAGAGCATTTTTTAGACTTGTTTATCTTTAATTTTTTACGAAAAATAATGATAAATAGATTTAAAATAATAATTTCCAGATATTTAAAAGAACTATTTTCTGGTTTGGATTTTTTTCAAAAAATCAACCCAGACTCGATTGTTAATTTATTGATAAAAAAGGAATTAGGATGGTAATTAGTTTTGTGTTTTATATCTGATGATTTAGTAAATTATCATTGCCTTCATTGGAGTTTTTTCTCCAAGGTCGATATATATATAATTTTTTTGGGGGGACAGAAGCCTAAGAATTGTTCGATTTATAGGCAATTATTATTGCATCAGACCAAATTTAAGCTTTTATAACTAGTTATTTCTTTTTTCATAAATTATTGTAGGATAAACGAAATTATTTACAAATGTTTTGAGGGAGTAGATTTAGTCAAATAATATTAAATAAAATTTATGGTTTGTAGAACAAAAATAATTAATATTAAGGTTAAAAGCATTAATTATTAGCAAGATGAAAAAAATGTTAATTGAACATAAAGTGTTTTTGTTTTTATTACCAATTCTATTCATTTTTACAATTATATTATATTTATATATATCAGAAATTAATTTTTGCGGTGAAATTACTATAAAGAATTATTTTAAAAATACCAATAAAATACACTTTTTTGGCATAACTCCTACAGGGAAGACAGTTGATTTTGTTAATAAGGATAGAAATACATACTATATTAATGGATATTACAAATCATTGTATTGTATATTTTCAGATGAAAATTTAATTGTGACCCCTGATTCAGTTGTTTTATTTATTAATGGTAAAATGTTAAATTTAAACAGATATTGCTTTTATGATTATTTTAATGTATATCAAATCAAAAGTGACTTTCTTTGCCATTACCTTAATTATAATTCAAAAGCAAAAAATTGGTTTACTAAAGCAAGTTACTTCTTGAAATTTTCATTTTCATTTTATTTAGTGTTTAACGTGTTTTTATTACTATTAATTTGTTTCGGCATTTTTGCATTTATTAAGATTAAATACAAAAATATAGTGACAGTGTGTAAGAAGTTAACTAAAAATCAAATTATTTCATTTTGTATTGGTTTGTTTGTCGTTTATTCTGCTATTTTCTCTTTGACCATCAAATTTAATAATAGTGTGGAATTAAGTGGGGATTATTTGGTTTATCAAACTGAAGCTGTAAATTTAATAAAGGGAAGTGCTTTGGGTAATCAAACAGTTTTTGAAAAATATAAATATGATAATGTAAACGTAGACAGTACAACACTGCAAGGGTTTATTCCTAAATGTCAAAATAAGAGTATAACCTGTGTTCCACCGGTTTACCCTATGTTTTTAGCTTTAATTTATAAGTTATTTGGTGTCTCACCATTAATTGTGAGGTATTTTCAGCTTTTTTTATTGATTTTTGTTGCGTCATTTATTCCATTATTATTATTTTTTCTGTTTAATGAAAAAGGATTTATCCTAGGAATCTTAGCAGGTTTTATTTTTATTACCACACAGTATAATTTGGCCAATGAAATAATGACAGAGCCACTAATGGTCTTTTTTAGTTTTCTTACCTTATGCTCTATAACATTTTTTGAAAGGCGAAACAATGTTTTTTCAGCTTCGGTTTTAGGCATAATACTAGCTCTGGCTCTTCTCGTAAAAGGAATAATCTTATTTGTAGTTATATTTTATTTTATTTTATTATTATTTCAATCTTTAAAGGGAAAGAAATATTGTAAAAGTTGGATTATTGTGGCTTCTGTTTTCATTATGGTGCTTATACCATGGATAATATATTCCAATATTAATGATGGATTAATCCAAAAAAGAACTGCTTCAAAACAAGAGCTATCAATAATGATTAATAAAATCAATAATATTATTTATGATAAAACTTATTATTGTAACGAAAATGACCGATTAGATTCCATAAAAAAGTTAATTACGAATTACCAATCTATTCTTTCAGAAAATGAATTATTAAATTTTAATTATATAATAAATGACTCTGGTTTAAATGTTCAAGAAAAAATTGAATTACTTAGGGCTAGTTTAGTGAAGTTTAATTATAATATTAGGGAACTTCTGGATTCTAAATGCTTCAAAATGAAAAGTGGAAATTATATTTATTTTAATAAGAAAAAACTTGTAATTATTTCGACTAATCATGAGCAAAATATATTAGAATCAAATAACGAAAATTGCCTTGATGGAGATTTACATAAAAACGAGTTAATAGTACAAACCTATGATAATAATTATTACCAGTCGTCTTTGTTAAGGGTTCTAAATTTCTATTATTCGCACCCAAATTTAATTTTAATTATTTTCCCACATAAATTATATGCGGGGTATCATAATTTCATTTTCTTTTTATTATTAATGGCTTTAATAATATCTGATTTTATAATGTTACAATTTAAAAATAAACATAAGCTCTTAAATAAAATTGAAAAAATATTTTTATTTGGTTTAGTGCCCACGCTCTTATTTTTTTGTAATTATAATTTTATTGGATTTATTTTTTGTTTTGTATTAGCAATATTAATTATTTGCTTTTCAATCGCTCGAAATACGCCATTGCAAATTTTTAATTTACCTAAAAGCTTTATGCTCTTTATTATAAATTTTATCCTTATTACTTTGATCTTTTTTGGAAGTGAAAGATTTACATCTATAGTTAATTTTATAATTATAATATCGGCAATTTTATGTTTTTTCGAGTATTATAGTCAACTATTTGAATTTAATGATAAATAACTAATATTATAAAAAATAAAAATACTATCAAATGAAAATTGGTGATGACCTCTGAACTCTGGCAGCAAAGAACAAAACTAGTAATTGGTTATGAGGGAATGGAAAAGCTTGCAAATGCTCATATACTTATCGCAGGTCTTGGTGGAGTGGGTTCGTTTGTGGCTGAGTTTTTATGCAGGGCAGGAATTGGTTCAATCTCGATTGTTGATTCTGATAAAGTAAGCAATTCCAATAGAAACAGACAGCTTATTGCTTTAAGTTCAACACAGGGAAAAGACAAAACAGAAGTAATGAAAGAACGATTACTTGACATTAATCCTTCATTAAAAATTAATGTTTTTAATACATATTTAATAAGGGATGAAATTGTCAGAGTTGTTACAGCAGCAAAATATGATTATGTTGTAGATGCTATTGACACTCTTTCGCCTAAGGTTTTTTTAATTAATGAGTGCCTGAAAAATAATCTTAAATTGGTAAGCTCTCTTGGTGTAGGCGCAAAGCTTGATCCGGCTCAAATTACAGTTGCTGACATTTCTAAATCCTATAATTGTACTCTCGGTTATTATTTGCGAAAAAAGCTACATAAACTTAATATTTACAGTGGCTTTAAGGTTGTATTTTCACCTGAGGGTTATAAGGGAGAAATTTTAATAAAGGATGATTTAAATAAAAAATCTATATCCGGCACTATTTCCTATATGCCTGCTATGTTTGGCGGATATTGTGCTTCAGTAGTAATTAGAGAACTAATTAATGTCGAATAAAAAGATTACTTGCCGGTAGCTTTAGCCCAAGAATCTCTTAATGCAGCAGTTCGGTTAATTACTAACTTTTCCTTATTTGAGTCCTTGTCAACGCAGAAATATCCTAATCTTTCAAATTGGAACTTATCCAATGGTTTGGAGTTTTTAAGAAATGGTTCTGCTTTAGCATATATGATTTTAAGCGATTCCGGATTCAGGTTATCTTTGAAATCAAGTCCTTCTTCGGTTTCTTCAGGATTTTCTTTTACAAATAAACGGTCGTATAATCTAATTTCTGTTTCTATAAAATCATTAGCTGAAACCCAGTGAATAGTACCCTGAACTTTTCTTCCGTCAGGCGAATTTCCACCCCTTGAAGCAGGATCATAAGTGCAATGAACCTCAACCACTTCGCCGTTAATATCTTTTATTACATCAGTACATTTTACAAAATATGCATATCTGAGTCTTACCTCATTTCCCGGGGAAAGCCTGAAATATTTTTTTGGAGGATTTTCCATAAAATCGTCTTTTTCGATGTAAATTTCTTTCGAAAAAGGGACTTTCCGTTTTCCCATTGATTCGTCTTCAGGATTATTAACTGCATCAAGCTCTTCAGTAGTATCTTCAGGGTAATTGTCAATCACAACTTTTATTGGATTTAACACTACCATAACTCTTTGCGCTGTTTTATTAAGATCTTCCCTGACGCAGAATTCAAGTAGTGAAACATCTATCACATTGTCTCTTCTTGCAACGCCTATCATTTCAGCAAAATTCCTTATTGATTCTGGAGTATATCCTCTTCTTCTTAAACCACATATTGTTGGCATTCTCGGGTCGTCCCAACCATTAACATATTTTTCCTGCACAAGCTGTAATAGTTTTCTTTTGCTCATGACAGTATAATTGAGATTAAGCCTTGCAAATTCTATCTGTTGTGGTGCATAAATTTCAAGTTCTTTAATAAACCAGTCGTACAAAGGTCTGTGAACTTCAAACTCAAGAGTGCAAATAGAATGAGTAATTCCTTCAATCGAATCACTTTGTCCATGGGCAAAATCGTACATTGGATAAATGCACCATTTGTTTCCAGTGCGATGATGTTCTGAATGTAATATGCGATATAAAATCGGATCACGCATCAGCATATTTGGAGATGCCATATCAATTTTTGCTCGCAGAACTTTTGAACCGTCTGCAAATTCACCTTCTCTCATTCTCTTAAAGAGGTCGAGGTTTTCTTCAATTGTACGATTACGGTATGGGCTCTCAATTCCTGGTTTGGTTACTGTTCCCCTCTGAACCGACATTTCTTCCTGGCTTAGTTCACAAACATAAGCCTTTCCCTTTTGTATTAGCTTTATAGCATATTCATAAAGGGTTTCAAAATAATCTGATGCGTAATATTCTCGTTCGTCCCAGTCGAAACCAAGCCAACGAACATCTTCTTTGATTGAGTCGACATATTCAACATCCTCCTTTGTGGGATTTGTATCATCAAACCTAAGATTAGTAATCCCGTTGTACTTTTTAGCAGTTCCAAAGTTGAGGCATATTGATTTAGCGTGTCCGATGTGCAAATAACCATTCGGCTCTGGAGGAAACCGGGTGTGTACTCTTCCTCCATATTTATCAGTTCGGATATCTTCTTCAATAATTTGATGAATAAAATTAAGTTGTTTTTCGTTGGTGTTGTTTGACTCTGTGCTCATTTAATATTGTTTTGCACAAAAATAAGAAGTTTTTTTGATTTTTTTGTCAGTTATGGTTTGTTTTACGATTGATTATATTTACACAAATATATTTTTAAGATAATTAATTTTTTATAAAACAATTTTATGATAGTTACAAATTTATAAATCAGAATATTAAAAAAATATCAGGATATATCCGATAATTATTAGTACTTTTGCAGAATAATTAATAATAGTGATTTTAGGCATTCGTTTTTTCATTTATTCCTGCCCGCGAAACTCGCAAAATAACGGAACAAGCTGACTTTAAACTCCCGAAAG
This sequence comes from uncultured Bacteroidales bacterium, assembly GCA_964512865.1. Taxonomy (GTDB): domain Bacteria; phylum Bacteroidota; class Bacteroidia; order Bacteroidales; family CAIWKO01; genus CAZELC01. The sequence continues at coordinate 3,968 of CAZELC010000016.1, read as the reverse complement.
CACAAAACTCAAAAAATAATGAAGACATTTGAAGAATTAGGTATATCAACGGATATATTAAAAGCAATAAATGAGCTTGGTTTTGAAGCACCAATGCCAGTTCAGGAAAAGGTAATACCATTTATGCTTGAAGAAAATAAAGATATTATTGCTCTGGCACAGACGGGAACAGGTAAAACGGCAGCATTCGGACTTCCGATTATACACCAGATAGATACGAGTAAAAAAGAAATACAGGCACTGATTCTTTGCCCAACAAGAGAACTTTGTATTCAAATAACAGGAGATCTTAATGATTATGCAAAATATACCGAAGGTTTGAAAATTTTGCCTGTTTATGGAGGTTCAAGTATTGAAACACAGATAACTGCATTAAAAAAGGGGGTTCAAATAGTTGTTGCAACACCAGGAAGGCTGATAGACCTGATTAACAGAAAAGCAGCAAAACTTGGTTCAGTAAAAAAAGTTGTTCTTGATGAGGCTGATGAAATGCTCAATATGGGTTTTCTTGATAGTATTGATGAAATACTTGCTGTTGTGCCTGATGGACGCACAACATTGCTATTTTCAGCAACCATGCCTGACGAAATTTCCAGGATTGCCAAAAAATATATGACGGATCCGATAGAAATAACAATAGGTCATAAAAACGAAGGCGCCGAAAATGTAAAGCATATATGTTATACTGTTCATGCAAAAGATAAATATTTGGTTCTTAAGAGAATAGCTGATTTTAATCCAGATATTTATGGTATTGTTTTCTGCAGAACCAGGAAGGATACACAAGAAGTTGCTGATAAACTCATGCAGGATGGATACAATGCAGATTCATTGCACGGCGATCTTTCACAAGCACAGCGAGATATGGTTATGCAAAAATTCAGAGTGAGAAATATAAGTTTGCTTGTTGCAACTGATGTTGCTGCTAGAGGACTGGACGTTGATGACCTTACGCATATTATTAATTATTCATTACCTGATGATTATGAGGTTTATACCCATCGAAGTGGAAGAACAGGCAGAGCAGGTAAAACAGGAACATCTGTAGCAATAATTAACTTAAAGGAAAAAGGAATTATCAGGCAAATTGAGAAAAAAATTAATAAACAGTTTATTTATGCAAAAGTCCCCAGTGGTCGTGAAATTTGCGAAAAGCAACTTTTCAGCATGATAAATAAAATGGAGCAAGTTGAAATAGACCACTCTGAGATAAATAAATATCTGCCGGTTATTTATCGAAAGCTTGAATGGCTCGATAAAGAAGAAATTATTAAAAGATTTGTTTCTTTGGAGTTTAATCGATTTCTTGACTATTATAGTCATGCTAAAGACATCAGCACACCTGATGAAGGAAGTTACAGAGATGATGGCGGAAGCAGGAAAGAAGGACGTCGCCGAGGTGAAAGGGATAACAACAGAGGCCGTGATAGAGAAAGAGGAAATGATAGAGGTCGGGGACAGTCGGACAGAAGGCGCAACCAGAAAACAGACGAAGGTTATATCAGAATGTTCATTAATGTAGGGAAGCTCGACGGCTTAAACCCTGGCGGCCTTATAGAACTCATCAATAAAAGTACTCCCGGCAAACGTATTCCTGTTGGAAGAATAGATCTTCTCCCAAAGTTTTCATTCTTTGAAGTTGAAAGTGAATATAGCAAGATACTTTTAGATGGAATGAAAGACGCCTCATATCATGGAGAACCTGTGGCAATTGATATCGCACAGGAAAAAAGAGAAGAGGGCGAACCTAAATATAAGCATTCCGAACGTAAAAAAAGTTTTTCTAAAGAGAACCCTTATGAAAAAAGAGAAGAGGGAGAATATAAAAAGAAGTATTCAGAGCGCAAGAAAAGTTTTTCTAACGAAAACCCATTTGAAAGGCAGAATAAAAGAAGACGCAAAGGTTCTGATAAATTTAATCGGTAATTACAACCTAAAAGAGTTATTTTTCCAAACGAAGCCTTTAATATTTTCACAAGTTACTAACTATAGATTAGGTAGCTCTTTTTATTTTCAACAATTAGCGGATAATAACTAAAATGAAAATAATATTAGCCCTTTCGATTTTATAGTATATTTGCTATTATTAAATATTATTTGAAACGAAATTATTAATTAAAGGTAAATTTATGAAAAGGATCTTTATTACTCTCGCCTTATTTGTTGTTGTTTTATGTTGTGTTTTTAATCAATCTTTTGCACAATACAAAAAAACTACAAATTTAAACCCCTATGCAACTCCTTCTTATTATGAGTCCTCACAGCAGGAAAACCTTGACACAAGAGCAACCTTAATAAATGAAAGTTTTGATGGAACTACTTTTCCTCCTACCGGTTGGGTAACAACTCCCGGAACAGATGCCACCTGGACCAGATTAACTGCCGGCACACACCCCGTGGTAGCACCTCATTCGGGAGTTGGTTTGGCAATGTTCAATTCATGGACTGCAGATGTTGGTGATGTTGCACTACTTGTAAGTCCTTCATTTAGCTGTACCGGAAATATCGGCTTACATACTGCTTCTTTCTGGATGTACCATGAAACACAATATGGTAGTAGTGACAGCATTACTTTGTTTGTAAATTCTACCCCTGATTTGGCAGGAACACCTTTACGACTTGGTATGGCATCCAGACCTGTTGGAACAGGTTGGATAAAACATAGCTTTAGTATTCCGGCTTCTATTACGGGAGCGACAGAATATCTGATTCTAAGAGGAACCAGCGATTATGGTAATGACTGTCATATTGATGATGTTACAGTCAATTCTCCGTTATCTGATGATATGGGAGCGATATCAGTTGATATAAATTTAGTAGTAACTCCGGGTGGTGTTATTCCAAAGGCCACAATCAGGAATTTTGGAACTAACGCTCAATCAAATGTATATGTTTCATTAAATATATATCCTCCCACAGCTGCCTACTGGGAATCTGTAATTATTCCAAATATTGCAGCAGGAGCATCAACTCAGGTAACTTTCCCTTTATGGAATGCGGCGCTGGGGACATGGACTTTATGGGCAGGAACACATTTGTACGGAGACCAAAATCCTAATAATGATTCTGTTTCAACAGTAGTTAGTGTAGTGCCTTCAATGAACCCGGCATTTTGTTTTTTGAATAATACACAACCGGCAAAGTTTTATCTCGAAGCTCCCGGCGGAGGGTTCACTACTTTTGGTCCAGCAACTACATGGTATTCAAGAGGTGGAGTGTATATAGCCACTGGACCGGGAGCATATAAATGGTTTGTCCTTGGTAGTGATTTTAATCTTTATAGTGTAGATACTGTTACAGGTGTTCCCACTTTGGTTGGCGCAACAGGAGTACCAAATAGCGGAACATATTTTCTTCCGGGTTTAACTTATGATAAAACAACAGCTACAATATATGCAGGTTATATTACCGGCACATATCCTGATTTTGCATTTTCGCTTTATACAATAGATCAGACAACAGGAGCAGCTACCTTAGTAGCAACAAGCTCATCAACAGGAACTTTATTTGAACTCGCATGTAGTTCTGCAGGGCAACTTTATGTTATTGAACATCTGCAGTCGGCTTACGGAAAGCTATGGGCTGTTAACAAAACTACTGCTGCGTTAACACTTATTGGAACTAATTTAGGAGCTATTGTTTCTTCTAATTTTCAGGATATAGAATTTTCACCAGCAGGAGTTTTGTACTTTACTGCTTCAATGGGAAGCGATGGAGAAATGGATGGTTTATATACGATTAATACAACAACGGGAACAGCTACGCTTGTTGGAACTTTCCCTGTAGTTAATACTCAGGTTGTTGGACTTGGAATCAAAGCCGTAGATCCAGGTGTATCCATTTCCGAGAATCCATCAACAGAAGGCTTCTCTCTTTTCCCAAACCCTGCATCTGAGAAAATAAGTGTTATTTCAAAAGATAATGAGATTATCAAAACAGTAAGAATTATTTCATTATCAGGTCAGGTC
>CAZELC010000015.1:0-18176 GCA_964512865.1 uncultured Bacteroidales bacterium | reverse complement strand
TTAATATCTTTATGCGTCTTTTTTGCTGCAACTTCGTTAGATTTTTCGACATAGGGATTGACTATGTCTGCAAAATCCTCCTTGTTTCGCTAAAAAATCCATCATAAATCTCATTTAACATAAAATCCAAACAGTTTCTTAGTTTTTTCTGAGATATTTATTTATTATTTCAGCAGGCGGGTTAAAATATCCAAAATAAATATCAGGATATTCCTCGCGTATTTTTTTGAGAAGTGTTCTCATTCCCATTGCCGGTTTAGCATCAGTATTATTTATCTTTTCCAGATACCAGTCAGGGTCAATATTGAAATTGCGCCATTGTATCATTGATAAATTTGTAAGTTTTATTATTTTACTGAATTCACTGTATTCTTCAAATGAGTCAGTCATTCCCGGGAAAGTAAAATAATTTACCGAAGCCCATTTTTTATGATCGGTTACAATTTTTATTGAGTTTATTACATCTTCAAACTTATAGTTATTGGGATTATAATAAGCGTTATAATTTTCTTTTAATGAGCTGTTTATGCTAACGCGAATACTGTCGAGACCAACATTGCATAATTCCTCAACTGCATCAGGTTTGCTTCCGTTAGTGTTAAGGTTTATGATCCCTTTTTTTGTTTTTTTTCTTATAAGGATAATTGCATCTTTAATTGTTTTCCACACAAGCAATGGCTCGCCTTCGCAACCTTGCCCGAAGCTTACAACCGGTAAAGGTGCTGTTTCCAGATGCTCAACAGCAATTTCTGCAATCTCTTCGGCTGTAGGAATAAAAGTAATTCTGTTTTGAGTTGATTTTACCTGTGTATCTTTTGGCTGATATGAAATACAACCAAGACAGTTTGAATTGCATGTTGGCGAAGTTGGTAATGGAGCTTCCCACCGATTAAGAAAATAATTTCTTGCGGCCGGACAAATATAAACAGTTGCGCAATGACCAATATGCGCCAGAAGTCTGTTGCCCGGATTTGCTTTGATCATTTTCTCGACATTTCTTACAACTATTTTCTGATTGAATTGGTCACAGTCCTGGCGGATGTCAGGATCGATCCTTACAGCTGTTGTATAAAATTTATCATTAAGCCAGCCAATTGCAGTATAAGCATAAAGTGGAAGCAATGGTGCATCAGTGTTTTTTTCGTAAGCAGTAAAATAAAGCTGTGTATGTGCCGGTGCAACAAATGCAGAGACTACTTCACCTTTATTACAGATCTTCTGATTTCCTGTTTTTGTGTCGAAACCAACACCAACTCTTCCCGGTAAACGGAAAAAGTCGCTACCTTCCGGAAGTTCAATAAAATCCTCAGGAGAAAGTTTAACAATATTATTTCCACTTCTTCCTGCAACTTCGGTAGAAATATCTTCAAATATTTCGTTAATGGCATTACTGTAAAGTAAATACGGAACTTTTTTGGGATGTTTGATTTTGTTAATCATTAAACAAGATGAGAATTAATTTCCGTTTTCCAAAGTACATTCTCCGTTCTCCCTTCTCCTTTTTCCGTTCTCCCTAATAATACTCTAGAAGTTTGGTTTAATAGCAAATTTATCGTAGAATTCAGCAATATGATTTACAGCTTCTTCGGCAGTATCAACAGTAACAAGTAGGTCAACATCTTCCGGACTGATAAATTTTTCAGCTAACATTGATTCTTTAAGCCATTCTATCAGGCCTTTCCAAAAGTCAACTCCAACAAGCACAATAGGGAAATGCAGAAGCTTATGAGTTTGAACAAGTGTTAACGCTTCAAAAAGCTCATCCATTGTTCCAAAGCCACCCGGCATAACAATAAATCCCTGTGCATATTTTGTGAACATTACCTTGCGTACAAAAAAGTAATTGAACGAAAGGAATTTATCAGGGTCTATAAATGAGTTTGCATGTTGCTCCCAGGGAAGTTCAATATTAAGTCCAACCGATTTACCACCTGAAAAATGTGCTCCTTTATTTGCGGCTTCCATAATACCGGGGCCGCCACCGGTGATAACACCAAAACCGATCTTGGTGAGTTTATAAGCAATTTCTTCAGCTAATTTATAATATTTATGACTTGAAGGAATTCTTGCAGAACCGAAAATTGAAACGCATGGACCAATTTTGGCCATTTTATCAAACCCATCAACAAACTCTGCCATTACTTTAAAAATCTGCCACGAATCTGAAGTCTTAATTTCATTCCATGTTTTTGGTTCAAAAACTTCTCTTATTTTATCGGCATCATTGGGATTAATCATACTGTTTTTTTTAAAAATTAAATAGTTGGCAAAGATACATAATTTATTTGGTGGAAGCACTTTTTTGACCATTTAATTATAAAACAGAGCATTAACTTATTTTATAATTATGGTGTTTTCTGTACCCTTTTTATTTTCAATTGCAGATGACCTTTATTATTAAAATAAAACCCTTTTACATCATTAGCAAAGAGTAACAATCTGCCAGTGTTGTTAATATTAATAATTGCGTTCTTTCCTATAAGGAAAAATGTATTATCATCTTTAATATTTCCTATGAGAGAAAACCATTTATTTTCGGGAGATCTTCTGAGTTTTCTGAAAGCGTTCATGTGAGTCATATCGTATCCGTTTGCATCTGAAAAAATATACCAGTCAGTCCATTCTCCTGTAGCCGAAAAAATATATGTTTCTCCATTTCTAACTTCCAGATTAATATCATTCCAGAGAGGTTTGGAGAAAACCTTAACGTATATTGAATCTCCGATTTCCAGATGATATACATTCTGTTGCCCTTCAGCAGTATTATTAAAGGAAAGAAAAACAGAATAAAGTAATAACTTAATATATATTTTTAAGTTAGAAGGTTTCACCAGAGGAATTAAAAGAAACTTTATATTTATGACCTGAAGGTAAATAAAAGAAGCGGTTTCAAATTGCCAAATGTTCTCTGTGAAACTCTGAGAACTTCTACGAGAGCTTCTATGTTTTAATTGTCTATGTGTCCTCTAAAAAAAATGAACAAAGTAGAAATTTGAGACTACCTCTTTTCCGATAAACTGACCTTTATTTTTTCGGTTCTTCCTTTTTATCTGCAGGCTGTTCATGAGTACAAGCCTTATTTATTTTTTTATCGGCAGGAGTGAACTCGGTAGTATAGCCAATTTTTTCAATTGCAGCAACAATTTTATCTTTATTGGTTAGGGCTGCATCATATTTTACGGTAACTAATTTTGTGTCAATATCAGCCACAACAGTTTTAACACCATTTTCTTTAACTAATTCTTTTTCGATAGTGGCTTTGCCATTAGCACAGTGAAATGCTGTCTTGATCTTAATTTCTTTAATATCTTCTTTTTTGGTTTGAGCATTAATTGTCAATGTAAAAAGAAAACAGATCATCAATAAGACATTAAATTTTTTCATTTCATTTAAGTATTTGATTATTAATATTTTTAATTAAAGCTTTGCAAAGGTACAAAAATCTTAGAGATTTTTTAATAAAAACTGATGGTCTTTCATAAGGGAAATTATATTTCAGTAGGTTTCAGCAGAAAATTAAGCATTAAAACTCTTTTTATCAAAAAAAATACCTTTGTAAACCGCTTAGATGCAAGCTCACAAAGGTATTTAATACAGAAATTATATATTATTTTTCAAAAATAAAAGTTGTTGACCCAATGTTCTTGCTGTCAACGAAAATATCTACATAGTAAGTACCCGGTGCAAATTCTCCTGATTTTATCCAATATAAACAAAGGTCAACAGGTTTGTTTTTATAATCGAATTGGTCTTTTACAGAATATTGTATAAGTTTACCGTCATACATAAATGAATAATCATCAGTTGTTCCTTTACAAAGAATTTTACCATCCGGACCGGCTATTCTTAAATAAATATCCTTTTTCCCTGCAGTGGCGATAGCATTTTCACCAACTGTAAAGCAGATTTTAATTTTATCAGCTCTTTTTGTCTTTTTTGTTGGAACTTCTTTACCGTTTGATTTAGCAATAATACCACTTGCACTTAAGTCATAAGAAACAAGCGCTGAGCCTTTATCAACTTTACCTGATAAATCCTGATTTTCGGAAGAAAGGTTTTTGTTTTCGGTAACAGTAGAGTCAAGCGCGGTTTTAATAACAAAGTTTTCAGCAACTAATTCTTTGTTTTGAGCTTTAAGCTGCTCGATTTGCTGTTCATACTCTTTTAATCTGGTTTCAAGAGATGTTATCTGTTTCTTATATTTCTCTATTGAGCCATTACTGTTCTTTATTTTTTGGAGAAGCTTTTCAACATGTTCTTTTTCTTTTGCAAACATATCGCTTAGTTCCTTGTTGTCATTGCTAAGCTTGTCATATTCTTTTTGAAGGTTTTCCAACTTTGCAATAACCTGAGCTTTTTCATCAGATACTTGTGTTATTACGGTTTCTTTTTCAACAATTTGCTGTTTGTAAGTTACTAACTTCCAGGTCAGTATACAACAAACAATAAACAATAGAATCGACAGATAAATAAAATAATTTGGTTTTTTACCGTTTCCGGTACTTTTTTCATTTGTTTCCATAAAATTGAATTTAAATTTATAATTAAATTATTTCAAGGTTAATTGTCCTGATCCTATTTCCTGACCATCAGAGAAAACAGATACATTGTAAGTTCCGGCTACAATTCTGTCAGTTTTTTCGTAGTATAACGAAACGTTAACCGGTTTATTTTGATAGTTAACAGATTCTTTTAAAGAGTACATAATATTTTGCCCATTAAATTCAAATCCTTGTCCATCATTAAGAATCATATTATCAGGTCGGGCTATTCTGACGAATATTTCTTTTATACCTGTTTTAACAAGTGGGTTTTTGCTAAGGGTAAATGATATTTTAATTTTATCGATTCTTTTTGCTTTTTCTTCTATCTCTTCCTTTTTCCCGCCTTGTTTAAATTTTACACCCTGAACTGTAACATTATATGCTTGCAGAACGGCAGCTTTGCTTATTTGGTTTCTTAAATCTTCTTTATCTTTTTCAAGTGTAGCAGATTTTTCTTTTTCAGAATTGACATTATCCTGCATACCTTTAATTTCCTGTTTAAGGTTTTGATTTTCTTTTAGAAGTTTGTCAATCTGATCAACGTAATCCTGAGTTATTCCTCTTAGATAATCAAGCTTTCTTTGTATCTGGTTTCTGCCAACATTACTTGCTATGAGCTTTTGTATTTCAGCAGCGTTTGCTTGTATAATACTATCTTTTCGGCTGAGCTCTTTAGTCATATTACCATACTCACCTTTAATTTTTTCATGTTCTGTCAATAAGGAATCAAGCTGTTTCTGCATGCCTTGTCTTTCAGAAATGGCTTTTTCTTTTTCTACAATAAAAGTATTTACTTTTGTTTTAGTAACTATGAGCATTCCCAATAATACGGCAATAATAATTAATAAAATTCCAATAGTAATCTTGTACTTTTTAACGTTCTCAATGTTTTGACCAAGTTCTGTCATTTTCTCTGAAGATTTTTGTTATGAAACAACAAAGTTATTTTATTTTTTAATATTTTTATACAACAAACTTAAAAAATAACAACTACAATATTTTTTGATGGGTTATGAAGAAGCTTAAAACTGATGCCGGATGCTAAAAAGCGTCTACCATGTTAAGTTCTGATAGGCCCATAAAAATGCATTAATTACTCTTAATTAAGCAATAATAAACCATGTCGATATTTTATGACTTTGTATCGTTGATTTTTCCACGTATTTGTGCTGCTTGTGGAAAATCTTTGTTTCAGTTTGAAGATGTTATTTGCACACATTGCGAGCATAATCTGCCTCGTACTAACTTTCATATTGACAAGGAAAATCCTGTTGCCAAAGCTTTTTGGGGCAGGGTGAATCTTGAAAATGCAACATCAATGTTATATTTTAATAAAGGTAGCAAAGTACAGACACTTATCCATAAATTGAAATATAAAGGCAGAAAGGAAATTGGTTTAAGAATGGGAGAATTATATGGCAAAGAGCTTATTAAAAGTCGGGATTTTAGCGATATTGATATTATAATTCCAGTACCATTACATCCATCCAAGAAGCGTAAAAGAGGCTATAATCAGAGCGAGATGATTGCAATCGGCCTTGGAAAAAGCATGAATAAATTTGTAGATACCCAAACCCTCAGAAGGGTTAAATTCACTGAAACTCAAACTAAAAAAAGCAGATTTAAACGCTGGGAAAATGTGAAAGAAATATTTCAGGTAAATAATCCTGCAGGTTTAGATGGGAAGCATCTGTTAATTGTTGATGATGTTCTTACAACAGGTGCCACTATAGAATCATGTGCCAATGCTTTTGCAAATATTCCGGGGGTAAGAATCAGTGTTGTAACTTTAGCCTATGCAAAAAACTAATTAAAATTTAGTTGCGAGTACTGTTGTTTTTTTATAATGTCTTGTTTTTCCTTTTAGGTCAAAAACTTCAAAATAAATTATGTATATCCCGATATTTGCTTTGGTGTGAGCATCAGTCGTTCCATCCCATGAAATAGTACCGCTAGTACCTATCTGCAGGTTTCTTGTCAAAGTTCTAAGTAATCTGCCTTTTTCGTCATAAATAAGAATATTGGCTGTATAACCAGGTTCGTCAAATTTATAATTAATATTAAGGATATCATTGTAACCATCGTTGTCGGGGGAAAATATCTCGGGATAAAGTGTAACAGCGCCATCATCAGCAATTATTTCCGAATATTCTGAGTTTTTATATGCGGGCGTCCCAAAACCTACGGTTTCAGCTGCTGAATGCCAGTTGGTTTTATCATTTGAAGACCTATGATAATTTATTCTTTCGAGAGAAACACCATCAGTGGAATTAAGCAATGCAAAAAACATATCGGAAGTATATTTCACAAAATCAATTAACTTTTCATCTTTTCTTGAAATCACGACAACTCCTTCATCATTATTAAATGAAGGAAACTCATTCATGTCAAGAAATCCGTAAGGGTTAATTGAGTTATATTGAGTTTTTACTGCTCTTGAACTTATAGAAAGACAAAGATATTCTTCCGGAAAAATCAGAAAATCAACATCGGTAATGCTTTTTGGTTGATAAATTAGTTTATTTATTGTATCATAAGACGAAAGATTAAGATCCACAAGGTTAAGCACCTTTGTAGATCGATTAAATATTTCTACATAATCAACACCTCCCGGATTCGGATTAGGCATTATTTCATTAATTACCAAATCATTTGTATCAGTGATTTGAGGCACTGCAAATCTTACCGAGGTGTTTTGCTCAATCATATTACCAATACAATCCCTGATGCTATCAGTCACTTTAATATAATAAGTTATGCCGGTCTGAAGATTTGAAGCAAGCGTGAGTACTGCTGATTTGTAATCAGGCGGATTGAGCTTAACTGAAGATGGATTTCCAATGCCATTATCAATTACATATTTTAAAGGATTCTTTAATGAAATACTATCAAGCGGTTCGTTAAAAAACAACCTCACCTGATTCAATGTATATCTGTTTGCTGATGCCCTTATGAGCTGTGGTTTTGTATTGTCGGGGTTTGATGAATTTGCTGAGTTGACTTTGCCCGGTGTGCCTCCGTTCTGATCATTGGAGGCAGTCCAGTTTGCTGCTTCACCACATGGGTTTAAAGGGTCAATCTGCTCAAGCGACCATCCGCCTTGGGCTTTATTGGGGTTATTGTACCAAAGATCAGTAAATGTAACTGCAGAAATAATATTTCTGTTTGTGTCAAGCAGCATGAGCTTTTCCCCGGTATTTGAAATAGAAAACCCAGATAGCCCAATAGCTTGTCCATAGTTGTTAAAAAGATACTCTTGTCCTAAATCGCAAATAATCAGATATCCATTTGGCTCAATATTTCCTTCCTGAATAATTTTTCCTGTACTTCCTAAAATAATAGTCCACTTTTTAAGTGAAATTGGAAATGCAGTCTTATTATATAATTCCAAATATTCACACTCCGGTAGTCCCAGCGGAGGCGAAGGATTGGCCATAATCTCATTTATTTCGATATCAGTAAATTTAACATCATAAAGAGCAAATGTTTTTGAAGTGCTGATATTGATATTTCCAGCGCAGTCTTTTATTGTATCGCTGATTGTGAGATTATAAATGGTGTTTTGCTGAAAATTGCTGGCAAAATGCAATCTCACAGATTTGTAAGCAGGGGAGAAAAGAAATATACTGTCCGGATTGCCGATACCATTATCAACCATATATTTGCTTTTATTCTTAATCAAATTGCTGTCGACAGTCTCATTAAATGTGACGAGAATAATATTATTTGAGTATGGTGTAATATTTTTTATTGAAGGAGTTTTAATATCAGGATTTGAGGCATTAACAGAATTTACCTTACCTGGCGTACCACCTGAAAGATTAACAGATGCTTTCCAGTTTTCTGTTTCCCCGCAAGGGTTAAGAGGATCGATTTGTTCAATTGACCATCCGCCGTCATCTTTCGTTGCATCATGATACCAATCGGTAGTATAAGAAATGGAGTGTATTATTCCACCATTTGGGTCTTTAAGAGTTATTGTTGCCCCCTCATTGGGAAGACTGAATGAATCAAACCCTTCAACCTGTCCAAATTGCAGCATAGTTGGTTTTGCAGTATTTGAACATAAAATAAGATAACCATAAGGTGGTATTGTTATGTCAGGAAGTGTTTTAGTTGTAGTGCTGATTTTTAATGTATAATATTTCAACGATAAAGGAAGTGGCGTTCTGTTATATAACTCTAAATATTCGTAATTGGGAAGGCTGACAGGAGGGTTCGGGTTCGCCATTATTTCATTTATAAGAATGTCAAATTGCTTTACTGTGTAAAAAGCAAAGGTTTTTATAATATTTGTTTCAGTATTTCCTGCGAGGTCTTTTACACCATTAATAGTAATTTCATTAAGAGTCCCAATACTGAAATTGTTAAAAAAGGTAAGATGAACAAGAGAACCCGAATTTGAATCTTTTTTCGCAATCATGGGATATCCAATTCCATTATTTACAAAATAATTGGTCAAAGACTCAGATGAGACAATATCGATATTTTCTGAAAACAAAATATCGAGTTGGTTATTGTTAATTACATTAACAGCGTTAACTGCTGGTGGAATCGTGTCAATGTAAATAGGACCTATTCTGAAATCATCAAAATAGAAATTAGTTTTATTAGTCGCTGTATATTTGCAATAAACTCCAAAAAAAAGTGATGAATTAAATGTTGTATCGGTGCCTGTTCCTTCAAGGATAAAATCACTAAAACCAAGAGTATCACAATAAAGACTCCATAACCCTGAATTATCTTTCGTAATTTTTAACCTGTAGTTTTTCGAAGAATTTGTATTTGCAAAATGACTACGAAGTACTTTATGCGTTAAAAATCCTGTCTGTCTATATAATGTGATACTATCAAGTGCGTCATTATTATCATCTCCGAATTGAATGAAATAACCATTAAGGCTACCTTTTAAATTTGAATTATCAGAAGCAAGGTAAACTCTGCAATTATTTGATTTTGATGTACTGAACGCTAACCTGGTCCATAAATCCCACTGAATATTTTTCAGATTGCTAATAGGTGCAGAAAAATAAAGGACAGAAGTATCGGCTGAAATTCCATTGAGCTCAAGTCTTGGTTTCAAACTCCAGGTAGAGTTTGAATAGACCGATATTTTATATTCACCTGTATCGCCTAGCCATTGTGGGTCTTGTGTAAAATTAGCATCAGAAAAATCATCAAAATATTGGGCATTGCAAAATATTGGCAACAATAATAGAATGAAGAGAAATTTTTTCATATAAAATAATGCAGTTATTATCAAACAAATATATAAATTATTCCAATCAGGCAAAAAAAAACCACCGGTAATTACCGATGGTTTTTTTTACAAATAAATTCATTTATCTTAAAACGGTGACAATGCCATTCATAGCTTTTGTTTCAACTTTACCATTATGAGCTCCGTAGTTAATTGTAAAGATATAATAATAAACTCCTGCGGCACAATTACCTCCATCCCAATCATTTTGATAGTTTTCATTTTTATAAACTCTTTCACCCCATCTGTTATAGATAACCATGGTACTATTAGGATAAAATTCAACATTTGGAATTTTGAAGAAGTCATTTTGCCCGTCTCCATTAGGGGTAATAACGTTAGGAACAACAAGGTCACATGGTTCTACAACAATTTGCAAGCTGTCCTTAACAGTTGTACAACCTGTAACTGCAACAGTTGCAGTATAAGTTCCGGGGTAAAGCCATGATAGTGTTATTGATTGCTGATCAACCGGAGTAAACTCTGCTCCATCAATAGGTGGGTTAAACGTCCACAGATAAGTATAATCACTATTTGTTCCAAGCAAACCGCCCTGATCAGAAACTCCAAGAATTGCATTATTATGTCGGCAGATAGTTTGGTCAGATCCGGCATCAATAATAGGTTGAGGTTTAATTACAATAAACACCTGATCAGTTGCTTCACATCCGTAACCAAATTCCTGAGCCACAGAAACGCTGTAAGTACCGGAAGATGTAATATTATTAGTTTGGTTTGACGTACCGTTACTCCAGTTATATTGCATATTCATGCCCGCATTTCCTGCATCAAGTGTTACGGGCGTTGTACTACATTGGTCTGGTCCCAGCTCAACCGTGGGCATTGCCAGTGCCTTAATAATTATTGTATCCCTATCAGTACATTGTAATGTATTTGCTGTATTAACATTCGTCACAGTTACCGAATAGGTTCCGTCAGTCACTATATGTAATGTTGGAAATGTTGTATTATCATTCCATAGATAATTTGACATTCCTGCACCGGCATCCAAATCCATACTAAAATTATTAGCGCAAACAAGTGTGTCATGCCCAAGATTTATAACAGGGGTTTGAACAACTTGAATATTAAATGTTGTGTCGTAACTACAACCAAACACATCATATAATGTAACAGTATATTGGAATGTACCACCCTGATTTGGGACAATCATAACAGTTGTATCATCAACCAGGTTAAGGAAATTACCTGACCATACAATTGTATCCAATGGAACAGAGTAGCTCCAACTTACAGGAAGTAAATTCGGGTCAAGTTCCATGCTCCACCAGAAAATATATCCGTTGTCTATTCCGAAGTCATCACAAATCTCAATATTCCATGTTCCGTTTAAAGGACAACCAATCAATCCGTTCAACGAATTATTAGGTTGAATATAGTTTGTATGGTTAACTGTGTTTGTCGAGTCAATCGGACTTGTTCCACCGCTTGATAATTGGTCCAAAGTTCCATGAGTCGGATAAATTTGCGACCAGCAATATGTCCATCCGGATCCAAAAGGATTATTTGCCGGCAGACATCCGTTATCATAAGCGTCATGACCTGTTCCTCCCATTGGCTGACCAAGGTATGCACCACCTGAGTGTGTGTTAGGGTCAAGCTGAACAGATTGGCCATTTGGGCAAATAATTCTGAAACCAAGGTCACCGGCATAAGAATGCTCCATATTAACACAAATACCAAGAATATCATTAGCCGATTGAATAGTTGCACTGCCAGGGAAAGCTGTAAATGTTACAAAAGTATTATAACATTGAACGGAGCAGTTTGGTCCGTCAGGTATAAACATAGTGCTGTCAAACATCTGTTTTGAAGATTGCACCGAGCCTATATTATTTATCGAGATAACAGAAGAAGTAGCATAACCAATGGAAACATAAGTTGTATCGGAGCCGGAACAAATGTCAGGAATTGGGTTAACATGCCCGATAGGATTTCCGGATACTCTGACTCTGGTTCCAAGATAGTTTGAATTTACGCAGCCATTAGCATCAGTAATTGATAATCCTACATCATAACCTCTGATTTGATTATAGGCATGAGTAACAACTCTACCTGTTCCGGTTGTACCATCGCCAAAATCCCAAAGAAAATTAGATGTTGCTTCATCCTGAGTATATAAAATACCATTTTCAGGGAAGGCAACATTATTTGCTAATGCTGCAAATGTTATTGTGTTTGTGCTAACTGTCGGTTTATCAAAACAAACATCAATATAATTACTGTCAGGAGTTGGAACTGTTTCAAGAGTACTGAGAAGAGCAAGAACTTTTTGACATGGTTTTGAACATATTATTGTTGCAAACCATCCGTCAGCAGTTACACTGGCATCTGAAGTAAATTGAAATGTAAGGTCTCCTGATGTGTTATTTACAGAAGCCATTACAAAAGGCGGCGGTGGATTTGCATTATTATATGCGCCTATTACAGGTGCCGAAGTATTTGGCCCGTCATAAATTGTCAAAAAATCAGAAGCATCCACAACAAAAGTGCTGAAATTACATCTAATATGAGTATTAACAGCATCAACAGAGTGAAATGTCATAGTGAAATTCTGGTTATTACCGTAGGCAGCTCCAGAATTACCGCTGTCAAAAAAGTCAGCAGAACATGTATTAACTGTTCCTTGCTGATTTATCGTGTAAACGGGTGTTTGTGCAAAATTTATTTTTGCAATTAATAAAAACACCAATACTACTAAATATTTTTTCATAATGCTAAATTTTCAATTTTAAATTACTTGCTGTTTTGTCTTAGAAATTCTTTATAGTTAGCCTGAAATGTTTTTACGGGATAAAAAACAAGCGCAATACCGGATTCTTTCCATATATAGGTTTTAAAATTATTATAATCTGTTCCAAAATTGTACTTCAATACATTAAAATCAGCTTTATTATAGATTTTTTCCTGAAATGCCATTTCTTTTCCGCCAGAAAACTCTGGTCTGGTTTTAACTTTTTTAATATCATCTCCGGTAATCGGTTTTTCTGATTTAAGTGATACAATATAAAAGGAATTATCCAGATAATAGCTGTAATACTGCATCAGTTCCTTATGTTGTTCAATATAGCTCTTATCGAATAATTGAAATAAACGATTATCAGGGGAATTACCTTTGTCCTGAGAAAATGAATTAAATGCCAATGATGTCAATGCAAAAGCAAGGAAAACCATTTTAAAATATCTATTTATTTGCATACGTGAAATTTTTATTTTGAACAAAATGCCTGAATTAATTTACAAATTTAACAATAAAAACAATTTTAAAAGCAAGTTGATAGACATTTTTTTGGAAGAGATGGTTGCTTTGGTTAAATTTTTTTATCAGAATTTTCTTAATTTTTTAATTTTGTAAAAACTCTTTAAATGAAAAAATTCCTTTTTGTTTTAATGATGGCATGTGTTATATGCTCTATTTCAGTTGCTCAAAGTAATAATGAAAAAATACAGGCAAATTCCGATACACTTGTAGTTGTTGGAGTTGGTGATGTGATGCTCGGAACAATAATTCCATCAAAGTCTTCATTGCCCAAAAACGAAGATTGCTCAGGAGAACTATTACCAACAAGCGAATATTTTAAAACAGCAGATGTTGCATTCTGTAATTTGGAAGGTGTTTTTACCGATACTCCCGAAGGCAGAAAAAAATGCAAGAATCCAAAAATTTGCTATACTTTCGGTATGCCTACAAAATTTGTTAATTGCCTTGTTGATGCGGGTTTTGATCTTATTAGTAATGCAAATAATCATTGTGCCGACTTTGGTCAAAAAGGTAGGGAAAGCACAGCCAAAACATTAAAAGAAGCGGGACTGCATTTTGCCGGAACACTTTCTTATCCTTACACTATTTACGAAAAAGACAGTATCAGATATGGTTTTTGTGCTTTTTCACCTGAATCAGGTAATTGCAAATTTAATGATTACAATAAGGCAGCAGAGATTGTCAAACTTCTTGATAGTATTTGTGATGTAGTAATCGTTTCATTTCACAGTGGTGCCGAAGGTGCAGCCTGTCAGCATGTTACACGCAAGGATGAAATGTTTATGGGATATAACAGAGGAAATGTTTACTATTTTGCTCATAAAATGATAGATGCAGGTGCAGATATTATTTTTGGTCACGGTCCACATGTAACACGTGCTGTTGAAATTTATAAAGAGAGATTTATAGCTTATAGCATGGGTAACTATTGCACCTATAGCAATATTAGCGTTGCAGGAGTATGCGGTGTTGCACCAATTATTAAATTGTGGGTTGATAAAAATGGTAAGTATTTAAAAGGTCAGATTATTCCTACATATCAGGAAAAATATCAACCACCAAAAGTTGATCCTCAAAAGCGTGCATTGAAAATTATTCAGAACCTTACAAAAGAAGATTTTCCTGAAATTAAAATGATTATCAGTGATGATGGATATGTTTCATTGCCAAAATAAAAACACAGCATACGGCAAACGTCAAGACATATAATATTTTCTGAAAACAATATAGCTTTTATTAATTTTTTTACCTTTGCAATTCATTAAATTAAGGTATTGTGGCTACATATATTTTTGGTGAAAAAAAGCTGGAACATCCATTTTTTGTGTCTTTTGATATCGGATATAAAAATTTAAGTGTAGCTGAAGGAATTCATGAAAAGCCGGATCAGAAAGGTTGGGTTATAAACACTTTAAAAGTAATCAGTGATGGAAGCGAAGCAAAAGAAATTCTGAAAACCGGGCTAATCTTGTTTTCTGATAATAAGGAAATTTGTATTAAACTCAAAAGAGTTTTTATTATTGAAAAAATTCAACTTTTTATTGACGGTGTTGAGATTAAAGGAAACCAATATATTGAGTTCAAACTCGGAACCTGCTAATTTGTAATTTAAATATTTGTCTGTCAAATGGAAATACAACCAAAATATAACCCTGCGGAAATAGAAAATAAATGGTATTCTTTCTGGATGAAAAAAGGATACTTCCTGTCAAAGCCGGACGAACGTGAGCCTTTCTGTATTGTTATTCCGCCGCCTAATGTTACCGGAGTTCTCCACATGGGACACATGTTAAACAATACAATTCAGGATATCCTTGTCAGAAGGGCCAGAATGCAGGGTAAAAATGCACTTTGGGTTCCTGGAACCGACCATGCTTCAATCGCTACAGAAGCAAAAGTAGTTGGAAAATTAAAAAATGAAGGAATAAACAAAAAGGATATTTCACGTGAAGAGTTTTTAAAACATGCATGGAAGTGGAAAGAAGAACATGGCGGAATAATTCTGGAGCAACTTAAAAAACTTGGTGCATGTTGCGACTGGAGCCGAACAAAGTTCACCATGGATGAAGACCTTTATGAATCTGTAATAGATGTTTTTATCGACCTACATAAAAAAGGTCTTATCTATCGAGGAGTAAGAATGGTTAACTGGGATCCGAAAGCATTAACTGCAGTTTCAGATGAAGAAGTAAATTACAAAGAAGTAAACTCAAAATTATATTATGTTCGTTACAAATTAGAAGGCACTTATGATGAGTGGATTACTATTGCTACAACTAGACCTGAAACAATTTTGGGCGATACCGCAGTGTGCGTTCACCCGGAGGATGAAAGATATAAACAACTGAAAGGTAAAAGAGTAATTATTCCTTTGGTTGAAAGATCAGTTCCTGTAATTTTTGACGAGTATGTCGAAAAAGAGTTTGGAACAGGTGCGCTAAAAGTTACTCCTGCGCATGATATAAACGATTATAATCTTGGCATAACCCATAAACTTGAAACCATAGATATTTTTAATGATAACGGTACCTTAAACGAAAAAGCCATTCTTTATGTCGGACAGGATAGGTTTGAGGTCAGAAAATTAATAATTAAAGAACTTGACGAAAAAGGACATCTTGTTAAAACTGAAGATATAATTAATAAAGTGGGCTATTCGGAACGTACTGATGAAGTTATTGAACCGAAGCTTTCTATTCAATGGTTCATGAAAATGGGTGAACTCGCAAAGCCTGCTCTTGAAGTGATAATGGACGATACAATAAAACTTTATCCTTCTAAATACAAAAACACATATCGTCATTGGATGGAAAATGTAAAAGACTGGTGTATTTCACGTCAGTTATGGTGGGGGCAAAGAATTCCGGCATTCTATCTTCCAAATGGCGAATATATAGTTGCCAAAAATGCTGAGGAGGCGTTATGTCAGGCTAAACAAATAAACCCTGAATTAAAACTGTCAGATTTAAATCAGGATCCTGATGTTCTTGATACTTGGTTCTCATCATGGCTTTGGCCAATATCTGTTTTCGACGGTATCAGGCATCCTGAAAATGATGATATAAAATACTATTATCCAACCGATGTTTTAGTTACAGCTCCGGAAATACTGTTTTTCTGGGTTGCACGTATGATTATGGCGGGACTTGAATATCGAAAAGAAATCCCTTTCAAGAGTGTTTATCTTACAGGAATTGTTCGTGATAAACTCGGAAGAAAAATGTCTAAATCGTTGGGAAATTCACCTGACCCTATTGAATTAATGGAAAAATACGGGGCAGATGGTGTAAGAGTAGGAATGTTGTTTTCCTCACCGGCAGGTAACGACCTTCCCTTTGATGAATTATTATGCGAGCAGGGAAGAAATTTCTCAAATAAAATTTGGAATGCATTACGGCTTGTTAAAGGATGGGAAATAGATGATTCCTTAAAGCAACCTGATTCAGCAAAAGTTTCTGTTGAATGGTTCGAAGCGAAACTGAACCAGACAATAGAGCTGATGAGTGATAATTTCGAAAAGTTCAGGATTTCTGATGCTTTAATGGCAATTTATAAACTTGTATGGGACGACTTCTGCTCGTGGTATCTGGAAATGATTAAACCGGCTTATCAAAAACCAATTGACAAATTAACCCTGACTCAGACTATTCAGCACTTTGAAAATCTTATGAAACTGTTGCACCCTTTTATGCCTTTTATTACCGAAGAAATTTGGCAACTAATTGATGTAAGAGGAGAAAGTGAGTCTATTATGCTTTCTGAACTACCTGAGGAAAAACAATATAATCAAAAAATACTTGACGGTTTTGAATATGTTCAGGAAATAATAACAGCCATCAGATCAGTAAGAAAAGAAAAGAACATCCCATTTAAGGAAAAAATAAACCTTCTTGTTAAAAAGAATTTTAATCAGAAATCTGATGATACATTTGACACTGTTGTTATCAAACTTTGCAATATTGATTCTTTAAATTACGTTAATGAAAAAGTTGAAAACGCCTTATCATTTATGGTAAAGTCAACAGAATTTTATATTCCTCTAAATGATTCATTTGATGTTGAAACGGAAATAAAAAAACTGCAGGATGAACTAAAATATAATCAAGGGTTTTTAATTGCTGTTCAGAAAAAACTTGGAAATGAAAAATTTGTAAATAACGCTCCTGCCAGCGTTGTCGAAATTGAAAAGAAAAAACTTGACGACGCCACCGGAAAAATAAAACTTATTGAGGAACAAATTAAAATGCTGCAAAAAAAATAATTATTTGTTTTCTGATGAAAAAGCTGTTAGGTATTATATTATTGATTTTTTTCACTCTACCACTATATGCTCAAAAGCGAAATTGTCCATCATGTATTAATAACAGTAAACCGGCATATTATAATTCCAAACGAAATTTTAAAAAGGCTCAGAGAGACCATAGCTTAAGAACTGCTACAGGTGAAATAGTTCCGGTCCCATCAGCAGAAAACAATTTTAATCAGGTACCTGTAGGAGAACCAATTAAAGCAAAAAATAAAAAAGATAAAAAAAAGAAAAATACACCTATTCGACAATAAAACTATTATAGAGATGAAATACGATTTAATTGTTATTGGTAGTGGTCCGGGAGGATATGTTGCTGCAATAAGAGCTTCACAACTAGGAATGAAGGTAGCTGTGGCTGAAAAAGCTGAGCTTGGAGGTATTTGCCTTAACTGGGGATGTATTCCGACAAAAGCTCTTATGAAAAGTGCTCAGGTATATAATAATATCAAGCATGCCTCAGATTACGGGATTACAATAAATGGCGAGTCAAAACCTGATTTTGAAGCAGTCATCAAAAGAAGTCGTGGAGTAGCAGAAGCTATGAGCAAGGGAATTCAGTTCCTTTTCAAAAAAAACAATATTGAAGTTTTAGCAGGCACTGCAAAAGTTAAATCGGGTAAAACCGTTGAAATTGTTGACGAAAACGGAGTAATGACTGATTATTTTGCAGAACATATAATAATCGCTGCTGGAGCCAGATCAAGAGAAATAGCCGGACTTGAACAAGATGGAAAAAAAGTAATAGGTTACCGTCAGGCACTCACACTTCCTAAATTACCG
>CAZELC010000014.1:0-18516 GCA_964512865.1 uncultured Bacteroidales bacterium | reverse complement strand
CTTTTTTTTGTTCCCAATAACCATCAGAAGAAACAATTTGTACTTTTCCCTTATTTAATTTTACAAAATCGCATATTAGTTTGAATCCTAAACCACCAGGAATATTTTCCTTTATTGACTTTGTTGAATTTTTTTCAAGCACTGCCCATTCAATAGCTTCAATTCCGTTCATATTTGAGCTTAAAAAATCATTTACATTATTTTTAATAGTATTTCCAAGATCGACAATTGTAAAATCTATTCTGGGTGGATCCTTTGAAGGATAAAATTGACCGCAACTATATACGAATTCAGTATTACCATGTATTATCGCATTGCTATATATTTCAAAAATACTTCGGATAATTTCTTTTTGTGCTGCTTCACTTAGCTTTGGAAAATTTTGCTTTTTAACAAGTTCTGAAAAAAGAAATTCTTTTATCAACTTTTCTTCTGTAAGTTTGTTTTTTCTGTATCGTATAGTCGTATTATTGTTATCTGGTAATACAGTGCCCTGAAAGGATGCAAGAAAATGATTACGGCTAAATACGTCAGAAATTTTTTCTGATAAGTTTGTTATTAGTATATTATTAACCCTATTTTGAGCATCGTTTAATACTGCTCCTAGAACAGCACATAAATTTGCTTCATGCCATGAAGTCTTTGAAAAATCCAGTAGAATATCAGTGAAAAGAACATCTTTGGTCTCGTAATACAAATTAGTTAAGAATTGATAACCTGCATAATCGCTACAAACTTTGAAAGGAAATTTTATTTCTAACATTAATTTTTGATTTTTTATCCACCAAACATATCCCGTGAGGGTATAACCAGAATCTATCTTTAATGAGGTGTATTATCTCAATTTATTAACTGCGCCAAAGTTTCTTCCGAATAATCATTAATTCTATCTTCAGTGATTATCTTTTTTGGTGCTGATAAAAGATCAAGTACATTCAGTGCTTTTTCATATTGTTTATATAACTTCTTTTCTCCAGGTTCTGAAATAAGTAAATCGAAACGGCAATTATTATTTTTTGCATATTCTGAAAGAAGACTCAAATATCCAAAATATGTTGCAGATTTTGACTGTATAGTCAACTCATCATTAAGGTCGAAACTAATTGGTTTAACAAGACTTGTTAAAGCATTTTTATGTTGCCATGATAATTCAAACTTTAAAGAGGTATCTTTTGTTGCAATTTCTTTGTTTTTTACTAATTTACTTTCTATCCCTTTGCTTTTATCAAAAAGATATCCGGTATATTTCTTAATGATAAAAACTTCGGAGTGGCGTAAAACTGAAGGTTTTTCAACAAAAACTCCGGGTAGTAATAAAGCAGAATAATGTTTTATGGCTTCTGATGATGAACCGAAAATATTTACAACAGAGTTTGTTTCAGTAAATTGAAGTACTGATTCATCTTCTCCAAGAATATAATCATTAATAAATGATTTGTAATCTTTTCTTAGCTCACTGTTTTGATAAATGTCAAATTTTCTTTTAAGTTTTTTCTGAATGTTTTTAATATAGATATTGAAAAGCTGAGTGTCAAAGTCAGGATATATTTTTTTAGCTCTGTCGTGGTTGCCAAAAGCAAATTCAAACCTTTCTTCATCAGGGAAATGGAAAAGTACACCGATATTAACAGCTTCTCTCAATATTATTGAGTGCTTATACTGTAAAATTGTGTATGTAAAAAATGGTTTCATCGTAAAAAATTCCCTAAAATGTTTACAAATATAACGCTATTTTGCTTAATATGTTCCAGATATCCTAAAATTAAATCCTTGTTAGTAGTATATCCAAGGCTTTCAAGTTGTGTGAAATATGGATGTAAAATGTTTTGGTTAAGGTTTCTGAGGTACTCCAAAAATGTTTCGAAATATTGCAATTTCTGCTTTCTGGTACTGTGTTTTAAAAATCTGTGGGAAATATGATAATGAGCAAACTTACCTTCCCAATCAAAATTGTTAAAATTTCCAATAGTATCATTATCAATTTCAAATGCCATTTCATGATCGATGAGGAATGCGTCATTTTTTTTGAATAATAAATTTGGTTTTCTGTTGCCGCGATCGCCGTTCCTGATTAAATTATCAAAGGCATATAACAATTCAAAATCAATTAATTTTGAAAACTGCTTCTTAGTCATGGCGGTATCAAAACGGTAAGGAGCATCAATATATTCTGTTGCAAACTTTACTCGTTCATCAATATTGCTTAGCAACACCTGTTCTTCTGCACCCAAACTCATAATAAAGTCCTCGTCGAACTCAATAAAAGCAGCGTTAGGCACTAAAAAATCAAATTCTTTGGCTAATATATTTCCTGCAACTTCAGCAGTTACACAGTTTCTGGCTTCAATTTGCTGCGTTGTATAAACCTTTGCTACAAAGGTTTTAATACCACCCGGAGTATTAACATCAATTACCCAAGGTTCGGTATGAGCACCCTTGGTAATTATATGTTTTAATGATATTGCTTTGTAAACGGGTAGCATTATGACCTAATATTTTATTTGTTACTGATTATAATTACCAAATAAATACAAATATTAATTCTTTTTATCTCCTGTAGTTTTTTTTCGCTTACTAGCTTCTTTATTTTTTTTCTCTATTTCATTTACACTGACAAAAAAATGTATGGATTGACCTAAATCAAAAACATTCAAGACAACTCGTATTATCAATGAAATTGAATAGAGGCTACAAAACATTAAAATAAAAATAATAAAATAATTTATATTATTTGAATTAATGCAATCAGGTATAGGCGGAAGTTGAAGTGAATAAATAATTGAAATAACAAAAGATAAGCAAAGAGTAAATGATTGAACAAAAATACTAAATGCAAAAACACTGCTTTGATGTTGTATTAAAGTAAATCTATTATTGTTTTTTTCAGAAAGTTCTTTAGTTTCCTTATTAGCAATAAATGCAATCAAAAGTACATATGCTCCAATATTAAAACCAAGTATATTAGGTAAGATTGTCTCAATATTACTAATTAACTTATTTAATAATATTGTGCTTTTTACATCGAAAATTATTCCTGCACAAGTAATTAAGATTGAGAGAACAATTGAAAATTGAAAGAATTTACTTCTAAAAAGTCTATTTTTACTATTGTAGATCTTCCATAAACCTCTAATTCCTGGTTCATTATTGCTTTTTAGTTCCTCTTCAATCGTCATAATTCAATATTTCTAAAGAGCTTCATTATAAAGTTTACAATAATATTTTTAAAGTTTTCATCATTAGCAGTAACTTCAAAGTTACGTGTTTTATCAATGTTTGATATCGTTTTCTTCGCTTCACCTTGTTTTTTGGTAATTACGACTTTATTTATTGTACCGTTGGAAGTTGCAAGTTCAATCCCTCCTTTTAATAATTCATCATCCTCTTCCATGTTAAGTTCTCCATTGTGATCTGCTTCCGCTTTTAAATTCATCTTTCCAATGTGAAGTCTTTTTAATCTTGCATCATAAGCATCAGCAATTTCACTCATTGTATCATCATTAGTATATGAGATAGTGTAATCGACAGAGTGTATTTTATATGCTTGAAATATTTCATCAACTATTTTAGAATCCTTTTCAATTTCAACCTCAACAATATCCGCTTTATCTGCAACAGATTTTAGTGAGGATTTTAAAAATTTATATGTTTCATTACCAGTAATACCAGAGTTCATTAAAATACAAAATCTATGAGCGCTGGGTATAAAAATATATGTAGTTGTTTTTGCTCCTGATATTTTATCAAGGTCGTTTTTTGTCTTTTCGGTTTTTGCTTTTGAAATAATAATTGAATTTATTTCATCTTGTTCAAAGTAAATACCTTTCCCAATTGTACCATAAATATACTCTACATTAGAAAAAGTAGTTTTACTTCGATAGCCATTGTAAATTATCATGTGTTTATTTTCTGCAACCCTCATATGTATCTTGTTTTCAGAAAGTTTTTCAATTAGCCTCATATAGGCTTCATCTTTTTCTGCTCCTTCTTTTAGGGTTTGCAGTTTAATGTTTATTACTTGTAAGTAATATTTTTTTTCTTTGGTTGCCATTGTTAATAAAGTTTATTTATTATTTTGTAAATTAATATTTCAACTTAAATCATTTCCATCGCCTTCTCTTCCCCCTCCTCAATCGCCACTTCAACCATACGCTTTGCCAAATCAAGCAGATCTTCCGATTCCTTTTTTAGACGAAAACTTTCTTTCACAAGTTCACTGATTTGTTGCTGCTTTTGGAAATCAATTACAGGGACAACAACATTTTCAATTTCAGCAATACGCCAATGTAAAATAATTGAACCTCCTGCGTCTCTTTCTGCCTGCATCTGAATTAGTTTTGAGTTTAATGCAAGTGTCAAATATTCCGGAATTATCTGAATGTAATCTTTTATATTTAAATGTAAAATTGCACCTGAAGTAATTCCATTCAAGTCCTCTCTGAGCAGATATGCTGTCCCGACACTTCCATCCTTTGCAAATAGAATTGTACCTTTTTTTGGTTTTATTTTTTCAATTTGCACTTTATTAGTTTCTATAAAAGTGTTTTTTAGCTTTTTATCTGGCGTATTTAAACCAAATTTATTATAGTCTGAAACCCTATAAAAAGGTAAACCTTCTTCATCTGAATAATAATCGGAACCGGGTTCTATAGATTTGTTAATATTAACAATTTCCTTTAATCTTAAATGTTTTTGAGCAATGATATGGCTTATAACCTGCTCGTATTTCTTCTGATAGTACTCAGCATCTAACCTTCCTGTTGCAATAAATGAATCCTTAAAACTTTTAATATTTACCTTTTCGTTACTGGGGCTGAAATCTTTTAAGCCTAGCGATTTTAATAATAGAGCTTCGGCTTCAGAGTATTTTCTTTGAGATGTTTCCCTCAGATCATTTGCAGTATTTATCAATTGGTCAATCTTTATTTGAAAACCTTTAGAAAGATCTGCAATTTTAAGAGTTCTTATTTTGTAAATAAATAGATTAAGTTGTACATTACCTGTGCTTTCTCTCCACGTTTGAAACCGCCCATACTTTGTAAGTAAAAATGTGGAAATATAATTCGGCAAAAAATCACTATTTGATCTTATTATACCAACATGCCTGTCTGAATTTGCTGGAAGTATTGATTTTGTTACTACCGCACAATTCCCAATTGTACCTACAGTAGAAATAATAATATCATTTTCTTTTAGTGCTGTACGTGGATTTTTAAAATGTGCATCTTCAGAAATAAATGCTTGCCTTGAGATATCGAAATAATTTTCTCTTGGTGATGTAGCTGAAATTAAATTTATTTTACTTGTTTCACTATAATCAATTGAAGTATGGATTCCGTCTGTTACAAAACTAAATTCACCAATTTTTTTAAAACCAACCTTATCTAATTTCTTTAAATAAGTAATATTAGATTTTAAAAAATATTCGGCATCTAATCTAAAATCGAAATTATCAAATTTGAAATCTTTTGAATTCAACTCAACTGCTTCCAACCCTTCCAACAACGCTTTATATTTTGCCTCGTTGAAAGGGCTACTTAAAAAAAACTGAGCTTCTCCTTTTTGGCAAATTCGGCAAAAGCTTCTGCAATTCCATCCTGCGTTAGCCCATCGTGGTTAAACAAATCGTGCTTAATTATTAAGTGGTCGTGGGTATCCATCACAAACTCATCCAGGTCCTTTGGGGTGTTAACATAATGTTGTACAATCTCTTCAACTACCCCGTCAGACTTCGTCTGCCACCCCTTCATTCTTGAAGGGGAATTATTCCCCTCTGGCAGAGGGGTGTCCGAAGGACGGGGGGTCGAATATTCCTGAATGATAAATTTCTCCAAATCATTCATTACATTACTTAATTCCTTTTTAACCCTTATAACTTCAACTCTAAAAACTTTCAGTCCTAGTGATTCTAAATACAACTGACGTTCTTTGTCATACTCTGCTTTTAAGTCGTGGCTCGAACCATCAATTTCAATAACTAAGCTTAACGACTTTACATAAAAATCAACTATATAATTTCCTATTACTCTTTGTCTGTCAAAATCTATATCCCAAAACTGTCCCTTGTTAACTTGTTGCCAAAATAAAACTTCAGACAAATTACCGGCTTTTCGTAAACCCTTAGCTCTCTCTTTTAAATTTGAATTATATGGCAGGTTGGGGGTGTATTTTTTATATATAGGGGTTTGGTTTATAATATGTGTTTCAACTACCCCGTCAGACTTCGTCTGCCACCCTTTCACGCTTGAAGGGGAATTTGTTGAGAGCAAATCTTTTTTTCGTAAGTAAATTTTATCACCGCTATTGTCTTTACTTGGCTCCTGCATGGTGGCAAAAAATATAGGGTAGTCTTCCTTTTTAGGACACAGTACATTATCCCATTTCTGTACAAGCAAAACAGATGTTTTTGTGCCTGTATGAGGTTTAAAAACATTTCCGTGCAATCCTACAACTGCCAGTATGCGGCAACGTTCTGCAATAAATTCGCGTATCTGTTTATCGGAGGAATTATTAAATCTGCCCTGCGGTAAAACAATTGCCATTCTTCCGCCAGGTTTAATAAAATCAAGGTTGCGCTCTATAAATAAAATATCACGACCTACGTTATTTTGATATTTACCGTTTGCGTTTTTACCAAGTTCATATTTTGCAAGTATTCTGCTTTCTTTAATATCGCCTGCAAATGGCGGATTTGCCATTAAAATATCAAAATTAAAATCTCGGTTACTGCTTTTGTCCTGTCGTAACTGTTTTAACTTCTTCCAACCTTCGTAATATGTGTCTTTCCAGTCATCATCATTCAGTTTTTCGTCCCACCGTTCCCAGTCAAGTGTGTTTAAGTGCAAAACATTTGATTGTCCGTCACCGGCAATAAGGTTTAATGTACGGGCAACACGCACAGTTTTTTCATCAAAATCAATGGCAAAAACTTTTTCCTGAACATAATCCTCACATCGTGTCGGTTTCTTTTCAAGTGTAAACAAATGACTTTTGTCTAATCCTTCATCTTTCATTATTTGTTCCCATACATGAAAAATTGTATGTACAGGAAAACCGCAACTGCCTGCAGCAGTATCGATCATGGTTTCGCTCTCTTTAGGATTAAGCATTTTTACACACATGTCAATAACATAACGGGGAGTAAAATACTGTCCTTTTTCTCCTTTACTGCTTTTATTGATAAGGTATTCAAATGCATCATCAACAACATCAAGATTTGAATTGAAAAGTTTCACATCCTGCAAAGATGAAACACATACTGAAAGGTGAGAAGCCGTAAGTTCAATTTTTGAATCATCAGAAAATACACCTGCCCATTTCTTTTTTGCCCTGTTAAATAATGAAAGTATTTTTTCTTTAAGTTCAGTTTCAGTATCTCCATAATTTCTGAATTCCAGATATCGTGAATGGTTTCTACCGGATTCCATTTCATCATAAAGCTTGGTGAAAATAAGTTTGAAAAGTTCTTCAAAAACATCTACGCCTGCATTTGCCAAAACCTCATCTTCCATTTCAAGAATAAGATCTTTAAGTGATTTACGCTCATTAACAAGCTTGTCTTTTCTTATCAGGTCATCAATTGTCCATCTTTCCGATAATATATCTGAGAGTTTTTCTGTAGCTTTTGGAATCCCGGGGATATCTTCAAAGTAATTTGGGTCTTTACGATGGTAATACGAAATCGAATCGCCGTTGGTCCAGACTCCGATTGGAGCTCCGGTAGCATTGCAATATGATTTTAATTGTTCTTTTCCATCTTTAAGCTTAGGTTTTTTCAGTTCTACCATTAAATATGGAGTGGTAGTTTGTTGCTTGTCAAAAACAACAATATCAGCGCGTTTTTTTTCACGACCAAACGAAACAGCATATTCCAGTTCCATTCGCGAGGTTGGATATCCGTAATCATCTGTAAGAACCTGGATAAATAATTGTCTGATTACTTCTTCAGGAGTAAGTTTAATATCCTTGTTTCTAACAAGGCATTTAATATAAGGAACTTTGTTTTCTTTGCTGTCAATACGCTCGGTTATTCGTTGCTCAAGTTTTTGCTGCTCAGGGATACTGAATTGAGTAAGCTTATAATTGGAATCTTTTAGAATTTCGGCTAAGGTCATATTTGGATTTTCAAAATATTATTATTAACAAATTTATATTTTTTTTCTTAACAGATTAATTATATTGAAAAAACAAAATTCTTTAAAACCTCAATCTCAATTTCACCATCATCAATTATCATTTAATATAAATCATTTGCATTATAACTAAAACCATTTGCCAATATTCAATTTTAATTTGCAATAAATACAAAATAACTTAATAAAACTACCCCTTAATTTGCCTTTTAACAATAATCAATTACAGTATTTGTATAATGAGATAACATAAATTAAAAATGAAATGCCATTTATCTATATTAAAATGGCTTTTAACAATATTAAACCACCGATAATATACACTAAACTGCAATTATGGCATATTGCATTGCTATTATGAAAAAATGATTTGTGATTATGGCAGAAACAAATGGGTAAAAACAAAAATCAATTAATGATTTTTAAATATTATCCGTCAATAATTAAAAATCAATAGTCATTAATAAAGAATCAATTGAGAAATTATTGCCTTTCTCCGTGAACCTCCGCGACTTCTCGGTAAATCTCCATGTGAAAATAAGAGTATCTCAATTTTATTTCACGGAGACATCATGGAGCATTTCACAACGGTTCACAGAGGGTAAATATAAGATTTGAGACAACCTCTTCTTAATTCTTTCAAAAACCAGTATGAAGAAACTACTTAATAAACTTCTTCACGAACTCATTATCCTTTGCATTTATCTTTATAAAATAAACACCTGATGGTAACGAGCTTACATCAATTTTGTTTAAAACCTTACTGCCGAAATTGCCTGTATTCAAAACTCTTCCTGTTATATCAGAAATGATATAATTTGCATCAATATCGCCAATTGCAGTTAAATCAACATAAAGTGAGTTATTAACAGGGTTGGGGTAAACACTTAATAATTTACTTATATCTTCATTACAAATTCCGCTGGTATTACAATCTCTTTTATATGTTATACCGCTGTCGGTTGTCAGTTTCGCCAGAAAATATGCTCCTTCAATAATATCATTCTTAAGAGTAAAAGCCAGATATGGTTTTAGGTAGCTGATAACAATTGCATTTTGCTGTTCTCTTGAGATCGTAATATCTGTTAGTGTTTCACCACTTTCGCAACTTGGATAACCCCAGCCTGCCTGTGATGCAAAATAACAATGACCGCCACCATTAATATTAATATATGTTTTACACGATGAAGGTAAGGTGTCATAGAGCGGAATCTGATTGTCGACAGGAGGCGCAACGGCATCCTTTTCTCCCGAAAGGATAAGTGAAGGAACAGTGATATACACTGCGTAATCACCAAGAGTATTAACTGATGTTCCTATTGGCGGGTTAGATAATGCTGCTGCAAAATTAAACATTGTTGTTAAACCTGTTGCCAGTTTTGCTGCGATTACAGATCCTTTGCCTCCCATTGAATGTCCTCCAATTGCCGATGTGCTGCCAACATGAGTATAAAAGAAAGAAGAGCTGTTAGTGTTTTCGCTTTTAATGAAATCATGCACAAATGCAAGGTCTTTTCCAAATTCAAGATGATCAGGAGGAGGCAGAATGAAGCCGCCTTCAGTAGTCGGAAATGCGCAAATATACCCTTGTGGAACAAGTGAATCCCACAAATATCCGTAAAGCGCAGGATCGCTCATAATAAATCCGTGACCGAATACAATAAGTGGAAACTGACCTGTGTCAAATGGTGTATCATCACCTGCGGATGTTGCCGGATAATAAATTTCAGTAGCAATACTTCTGTTGCTTCTGCTAGGATCGGTAAAAGTAATCTGTTTATGACCAACAAAATGCTGGCTGAAAACACTAAGGGATAACCCCATTAAAATAGTTAGTAATACTGTTTTCATAATAAATAGAAATTGGTTAGTTTTAATAATCAAATATTTGGGAAAAATTTCAATGCAATAATAACGATTTATTTCCAAAAAAATAATAGGTGAATTAAAAGCAGTGTAATTTTTAACATTTTTTTAGAAATATTTGGAAATGATTTGAGTACCAAATCCGCAAAGCTAAATTTTTAAATAGCAAAATCATGAGTTCTACCGATCTGACGAATAATACAGTAACTAATAAAATAGAATTCTGAGTTCTGAACCAATATAGCTGCTATTTTCTGTACTTCATAGAATATTTCATCAGTAAAATAGAGATGAGCAAAAATGCTATCCCGATCAGGAATGTGATAGTATAACCAAACCATTGGTAAAATAGCACTCCGAGAAGTGGTGCAAAAAATGATCTTAATCCTGTAAACGATAAATGTATTGCCTGATAATCGGCGGCATCTTCTCTTTTACAGAAATATGCCGAACCGATACTCCACAATAACGACATTGTTGCGGCAAATACTCCGTTGGATGTTATTGCAATTATAAGGAACCAATAAATTTGTATATTCCAGAAACTTGTATTATAAGGAAAATACTGAGTGAGTGCAATAAATAAAATGTAAAAAAGCAATGAAGCAAATGTTATAGCGGCAAATTTTCGCGGATCGATTTTTCCGATAAGTTTTCCGAAAAATGGTAAAAGAATTATTGCTAGTATATTATATGCATTTTTGTAAAAAGCCAGACTGGTATAAGTTAAATGTAATTCTTTACTGAAAAATATCGCAATTACTGAGACCGTTCCCATAAAAGCAAAGCCATACCACATAAAACCCATTTCGAAATCATAAAAGGCTTTATTGTTTTTAAGAATGTTCTTCATATTGCGCAAAGTTCCTTTTATTGAATCAAGCAGCGATTTACCGCTTCTTTTAACGATATCTTCCTTGTAATCAATTTTTGATAAAAGATATAATGATAAAATCCCCAATATTGCCATGAGAGGAAATGCAAATTTGTAAGAATGTTCCCATTTGTCGAGAATTACTCCATAAACAAATGTCACAACCAGCATTATTATTTTATTGATAGTTGTAGCATAACTGAAAAGTCTTCCGAAGTTCTCGTGCGAATAGGAATTTTTTAATAGTAAGTTAATTACCGGGTAAACTAAAGGGTTTGCAAAATAATATATCAGAAAAATTGCAAGAAAAATATAGTGATAAATTGTGCTACCTTCCGCCGTGCCGAAGCTGTTCGGAAATATCAAAACAATAAAAAGCGGAAGCCGTGTGAGTAAGGCCACAACAATCAGCATTTTCTGTTTGTTCTTAATTCTCTTTATCCATTCATTAATAAATACGGAAAAAACTAAAACCAGCACACTGAATTGAAAAAGAACACCGACCTGAAAATTGGTCCCGTTGAGGCTTTTTAAAAGGACAAACTCATTAAGTGCCAGCACTCCTAGAACTATTCCTTCAATTGCATAATATGCAAAGTGGAGCCTGAACACCTTTCGCTCGCCGGCGGAAAGCTCAGGTAATTTAGGAATTAATTTTCTGATTAATGAGGTCAATTTGTAGTTATGATAGTAAAATGAGTCTAAATAAGATCCCTGCCAAGGTCTTTTCTGTAATATTTACCTTTGTAACTGATTATTTCAGCATTTTTGAATGATTTAGCAAGTGCTTCTGTCATAGTATCTCCAAAAGAAGTAACAGAAATAACTCTTCCACCATTTGTGACAAGATTATTCTCGTTATCCTTTTTTGTTCCCGCATGAAAAACAATAGAGTCTTTTACATTATCAGTATTGGTGATTATCTTTCCTTTTTCATAATTTCCGGGATATCCTTCCGAAACCAGCATTACACTAGTCACGAATCTGTCATCAGTTAAGATCTCTTTATTTTCCAGATTATTATTAGCAACACCTTCAAAAAGCTCAACGATATCTGATTTAATCCTTGGAATTACCGATTCTGTTTCCGGATCACCCATACGGCAATTGTATTCAATAACAAAAGGCTCACCTCCGACATTTATAAGCCCGAAAAAGATAAAGCCTTTATAATATATTCCTTCGTTTAAAAGCCCGTTAATTGTAGGTTTTATTATTCTTTCTTCTATCTTTTTAAGAAATGCATTATCTGCAAAAGGAACAGGAGAAATCGAACCCATTCCGCCGGTATTCGGACCAGTATCTCCTTCGCCAATTCTTTTATAATCTTTAGCATTTGGAAGAATCTTATAAGATTTACCATCTGTGATAACAAAAACTGATAGTTCAATTCCTTTAAGAAATTCTTCAATTACAACCTTATTCCCGGCATTTCCGAATTTTGAAGCTTCTATCATTTCTTTGAGTTCGCTCTTTGCAAGAGCCGCATCGTCAAGAATAACAACTCCTTTTCCCGCAGCTAATCCATCAGCTTTAAGCACGAATGGTGGCTTAAGGCTGTCAATAAAATCAAAGCCTTCATTAATGTTCTCTTTGCTAAAGGTTTTATATGCTGCAGTCGGAATATTATATTTAATCATGAATTTTTTTGCGAAGTCCTTACTGCCTTCAAGTTGAGAAGCCGCCTTGTCAGGACCAATAACTGCAATATGCTTTAATTCATTATCGTTTTGAAAATAGTCAGCTATGCCATTTACTAATGGGTCTTCAGGGCCAACAACAACCATATTAATGTTTTCGTTTAAAACGAAAGCTTTAATTTTTTCAAAATCATTGACATTAATTTCTACATTAGTCCCGCAACTATCTGTTCCTCCATTTCCCGGTGCAATGAATAATTTCTTAAGTTTCGGGCTCTGAGCAATTTTCCAGGCAAGTGCATGTTCGCGTCCGCCTGAACCTAATAGCAGAATTCTCATATATAATGTTTTTTGCAAATTTCATATTTTATGCTCAAATATCCAAGTTCAATCTGTTCATTACAAATAAAATCAAAAACCTGATGATTAAAGAGAGGAAATTATAACTAAATCTGATGCAATCTTATTATTTTTGCAGGAGTTTAATAAGGTCAGGTATTTGTCGGTCAAATTCATTATTACTTTATCCGAAAATATAATTTACAAAAGTTAATGGTTATGAAAAAACTCCTATTACTATTACTGCTGGGATTTATTTCCTGCAATATTTTTCCGCAGTCATTTTATAATATCAGGTATACCGTAAATGGTTTAAATGATGGGAAAGCATATCTGGCAGTATGTAGGGGAAATATCCGAATTCCTGTTGATTCTGTTTCAGTTTTAAACGGAGTGATTAATTTCTCCATAAAAAAACAATTATCGCCCGGTGTTTACAGGATAATATTCAGAGATAGTTTGTTTACCGATTTAATATTTAATAATGAAGATGTTATTATGGAGAACAAACTTCCATATTTAAGAGCTAATTTAAAGATCATTAAATCGGATGAAACGAAATTGTTTTATGAATACTGGAATACTGCAAGGCAGATAAAAGACACAATAGATGAGGTAATACAGATAGGTGATGCGATATACCGGAAAAACGGCGGTGTTATAACCCATGATTTAGATAGCATGCAAAAACGTGTTATTGACTTAAACAAAATTCTTCAGGCATATACAATGGAATTGATTAATAAAAGCTCTGGAAAATTTGTTCAAAAAATCCTGAAAGCGTATTTGTCGCCTGATTATGAGGCATATCTGAAAACTCCCGGTGCTTTTCAGTACAAAAACAGATTTTCATTCTTAAAAGATCATTATTTTGATAATGTTGATTTTGCAGATACTAATCTTCTTAATACAGAAGTGTTTTTCAAACTTGCAACCGATTATATAAATACGTTTGCCGATCCTCCGACAACAGATTCTTATATCAGAGCAATTGGAGTTTTACTTGGTAAAGCCACTGACAGCAAACCCATATATAATTATTTGCTGAATCTGATGATGAATACATTTGAAACTTCTGATTATGAAGAGGTATATATTTATCTTACTGATAATTACTTTCTGCAAAACACTTGTGAGTCGGGTTCTGAGCATAAATCCGCAGCATCAAAGGCAGAAGCCATGAAAAAACTTAAGATTGGTAATTCGGCTCCTGAAATAAAAATGCCCGATGTGAATGGAAATCACGTAAGCCTTTATTCAATGGATTCAAAAATTATCCTTCTACTTTTCTGGAGTTCTGAATGTCATCATTGTGAAGCTGCCATGCCGGAGCTTGTCACTTTATACAATGAATATAAACCAAAAG
Organism: uncultured Bacteroidales bacterium; assembly: GCA_964512865.1. GTDB lineage: Bacteria > Bacteroidota > Bacteroidia > Bacteroidales > CAIWKO01 > CAZELC01. The sequence continues at coordinate 4,299 of CAZELC010000014.1, read as the reverse complement.
GCTTGGAAATAGTAGGTGTTTCTATCGATACAATAAAATCTGTTTGGATCGAAGGAATAAGCAAAAATAATCTGAAATGGTTTAATATTTCCGATTTAAAAGGCTTGAAAAGCGAATACATCGCAAAATACAATATCTGGCATACGCCGACTTTTTATCTTTTAAATGAAGAAAAAGTAATTATTTCCAGACCACTAAGTGTTGAACAGTTAAAGAAAAAGCTAAAAGAGCTATTTAATTGATTTATCCCGTTATTCTGATAAGCTTGTCGCAAATGTATTCAATATCAGTTTCGCGCAATTCATGGTACAGCGGCAACCTAATAATATTTTCGCTGCACCTGGTGGTATAAACATCTTCTCCAATAAACTCCCCGTATTTTTTTCCTGCAGGTGAAGAGTGAAGAGGTATAAAATGAAAAGTTGACGAAATGCCGTAATTGTGCAACTGTTTTATAATATCGTCACGCTGCTCCTTATTTTGAAGCATAATATAAAATATATGACCATTATGTTTTGAGCTGACAGGAATATGCGGTATACTGAAGTTTTTACTGTTTTTCAGGAGAGAATAGTAATAATTCCAAAATCTTATTCTTGTTTTCGTAATGAAGTCTTCAACTTCAAGTTGTGCGGCAAGAAAAGCTGCCTGGTTTTGGCTCATTCTGTAACTTGAGCCTAAATCCACCCAGTTGTAAAAATCAACGGACCCTTTAATAAAATTAGCTTTATTGGTTCCTGCATCTGCAATTATTTCAGCATGTTCAAAGTACTTATCGTCATTAATTATAAGTGCTCCGCCTTTCCCGCAATGAATATTTTTGGTTTCATCAAAACTAAGACAGCCAAAATGAGCTTTAGTTCCAAGGTGCATATTATCGTGGAAGGAAGAAATGCTGTGAGCGGCATCTTCAATAACTGCCAATTTGTATTTTTGAGCAATTTCAAGTATTTTATCCATATTACACGAAATCCCACCGTAATGCATTGCGATAACTGCTTTTGTATTTTGTGTTATTGCCGGTTCAATTTTGTTTTCATCAATATTAAGTGTGTCGGGGCGTATATCAACGAAAACTATTTTAGCTCCTCTAAGTGCAAAAGCATTAGCTGTTGAAGGGTATGTGAAAGATGACATAATAATTTCATCGCCTGCTTTAATTCCAAGTAACAAAGCAGTCATCTCAAGTGCAGATGTGCATGAAGCGGTAAGTATTATATTTTTTGCGCCCGTAATCCTGCTAAGCATTTCAGCGCTTGCAGCAGAGTATTTATTTTCATAAGACTTGTCGTTTCTTTCGAAAATATTGCTGATGAAATCTACTTCTTTTCCTGTAAAAAATGGCTTATAAAAAGGTATCATTAGTTATTTGGATGAATTATTACGATTTAAAATTTGTATCCACAACCTGCTGTTGCAAAGTTAAAAAAACTTTTTACAAACTGCTTGACAGTAAACTATTAGTTTCTTACGACAAATTGTTATTAACAAAATAATTAACAAAGAAATTATAAGACACACATTAGCAACAATATGCATTGTTAATTTAAAATTTTATTAACAATTGACCACTTGGTGTGAAAAAGTGGGAGAAAGTGGGTAAATATTAATTAAATTTGAACTCGAAATAAAAAACCTGATAATGATAAATCTGATTGGCGAATACGACTGCAAACTTGATGGAAAGAACAGGGTTCTTTTCCCGTCAGGACTTAAAAAGCAGTTACCGGAAAGCGCCGAAATGAGATTTGTAATTAATCGCGGTTTTGAAAAATGTCTTGTTCTTTATCCAAAATCGGAGTGGGAAAAAATCAGCAACGAAGTAAATGAGTTGAATATGTATAACCGCAAAAACCGTGAGTTCCTCAGATATTTTTATCGCGGCGCATCTGAGCTTCCGCTTGATTCAAGCAACAGGATACTTTTACCAAAAAGTTTACTTGCTTTTGCCGGCATCGAAAAGGATATTATCCTTTTTGCTTATTCCAATAAAATTGAAATTTGGGATAAAGCCAGATATGAATCTCTGCTTACTGACGAACCTGATGATTTTGCAGCACTCGCAGAAGAAGTGATGGGGAAAAAAGAAAATAAGGATGATAATGAAATATCATGAACCAGTTCTGCTTAAACAGTGTATTGAAGGTCTTAATATTAAGCCCGATGGCATTTATGTCGATTTAACATTTGGCGGCGGTGGTCATTCTAAAGAAATATTAAAAAAAATCTCAAAAGGAAGATTACTGGCATTTGACCAGGATGAGGATGCAAGTAGAAATATTTTAGAAGATCCGAGATTTTTGCTTATTAATAACAATTACAAGTTCTTAAAAAATTTTTTGAAGTTTCACAAAGCATTGCCTGTTGATGGGATTCTCGCAGACCTCGGTATTTCGTCTCATCAGATTGATGATGCTGGTCGCGGCTTTTCAATAAGGTATGATGAGGCATTTATCGATCTTAGGATGGATAACAGAAATAAATTATCAGGCTCCGATATCCTGAATAATTATGAGGAAAACTTGCTGATATCTGTCTTTAGAAATTATGGCGAACTGGATAATGCAAGGAGGATTGCGGAACAGATAGTTTCTTACAGAAGGAATAAGAAAATTGAAAAAGTAATTGACTTGAAAATTGCTCTTGGTTCATTAGCACAGAAAGGTGCTGAAAATAAATTCTTTGCAAAGGTTTTTCAGGCACTCAGGATAGAAGTCAATGATGAATTAGGGTCACTCAAAGAAGCACTTTTACAAACAACTGAAGTTCTTAAGCCGGGAGGAAGGTTGGTAATTATTTCTTATCATTCGCTGGAAGACAGATTGGTTAAAAACTTTATGCGGTCTGGAAATTTTGAAGGAATAATTGAAAAAGACATGCTTTTTGGCGACTTCAAAGTGCCTTTTAAGCTAATAAATAAAAAACCAATTGTCCCTGATGAAAAAGAAATACAGGAAAACAACAGATCAAGATCAGCAAAATTAAGGATAGCAGAAAAAATAATTAATGGCTAAAAACGAATATAGAGAAGAAGAAAAGGTTGAAGAAGAACCTAAGCAGGAAAAGGCCAAAAAACCTAAGCCTCCTAAAAAAGAATCACGACTGGGAAAAGCTTTCAGAAGTGTTCTTGATGGTTCTATTCTTACTCGTGATAATGTTGTCAGGCTGCTGCCGTTTATATTTTTTCTGACATTTCTGATAATAGTTTATATAGCTAATTCATACTGGGCCGAGAAAACAATAAGGCAAACAGAAAAGGTGAGGAAGGAAATAAAAGAATTGGAGTTGGAATATATTTCCGTTAAATCAGATTATATGGTGTGTAGCAAACAATCAGCTGTCGCAGTAAGATTAGACAGCCTTTATTCTGGGATAAAAGAATCTGTTGTTCCACCAAAAAAAATATTTGTAAAAGTAGATACAGTTAAAAAAAATAAATAATTGCTGAAATAAAAAATGGCCGACAATAGAAAATCGATATTATTCAGGGCTTACGTGGTGTATTTTGCAGTTTTTCTGTTTGCCATTGCTATAATCGCCAGAATAGTTCAGATTCAGTTCGTTCAGGGTGACTATTGGAAGCAAATGGCTACTAATAATACAAGAATTGTAACTATTGAGCCAATTAGAGGAAATATTTATGCTGAGGATAAGAGCTTGCTTGCAACTTCAATTCCCATTTATGATGTGGGGATGGATGTCGATCCTAAAGTTGTTCCCGATACTGCATTTAACAATGGATTGGATTCCCTCGCATTCTGTATTAGTAATATGTTTACAACACCGGCAACTAAGGAAAAAATAAATGCCGAAAAATATAAATATAAAGAACGACTCAGAAAAGCAAGAAATAGTTTTAAAACAGACAGTGTCCGTTATGTTCTTATCAGAAGAAATGTAACCTATAACCAATTGAAACAAATGAAAAAGTTTCCGATTTTTCGCTTAGGCGAAAGAAGAGGAGGACTTGTTTATGAACAAAAGGAAAAAAGAGTTTTCCCTTACCAAAATCTTTGTGCCAGAACTATTGGATATGAAAAAGAAGCTCGCTACAGGGTGACTTTGAATTTCAAACATGCAAAAATTCCAAAAGGATATATTGAAGAAAATATTGACACATTGTCATTATGTCTTACAAATATGTTCCATGATAAAAAACAAAAAGATTATAAGGACCGCTTTTTAATGGCTTATCAGAAAAAAGATAACTCTTATGTTTTTGATAAAATAATAAATGATAATCAGCTTAACGATCTTAAAGTATTACCTGTTTTTGAGTTAAAGGAAAAGGGTGGTATG